>DXUR01000797.1 GCA_019417795.1 Clostridiales bacterium
CGCCTGAGATAACGGTAACTGTTTCAAGTCCTGTTTTTTCAAAAAACGCCTCCTTTGTGAAAGTAGTGATATCCCGGAACCTGGGAACATCCGGCCAGTGCTTTTCCAGAACGGAATAGGGATAGTCTGCCCACTCGCATTGACAGACGGTGCGGAAGCCCGCCGCCTCTGCCGCCAAATCAAGCCCGCCAATGCCGGAAAACAGGCTCACATGGGTCAGTTGATTCGCTATTTTGTATTCACCTCCTGATTTTGGGCATAGAAAAACCTCGCTTCGGTTGAAGCGAGGTTTTCTTCATCGTGAATATAACTTTGAAATTGGTAATGCAGCACATTCTTCTTTATCGAAATACAAGTACAAGAATTGATGGTACTTTTTCTGATAAATGTCCTCAAACTCAAATTTCAAAATAGAATGATATTTCTGAGTTACCTTGGAAAAATCAAAAACGAGGTTGAACTCCCCAGCGTTCGCACACAAATTGTACTGCGGAGATATAAGCCAGCCACTTTCACTTTTTACAGGTTCGGCATCGACACCGGTTTCCTCATAGTATGTATAGCCCTTATAATCAATCTTATCGTAAAAATCATCAATGGGCGTTGTAGCTATTTCATCAAGAGATGCCAGCCCCTTAACACTTTTTAGATCGTAAAGGTACACACATACCTGAAATGCTGTTGATAATCCCTTGTTTGTTACCTTGATATTAGCACTCTTCCTAAATCCATCTGGCTCCGTTTTTCCTGGTGTTCTAAGAATAATATATCCGTCATTGTAGATTCGGCCATCTGTGTCATTAAATATTCGGAATACTTTATTCTGGGCGTTGTTGTCAAGTATTGAATATGCGTCAACATCCAAACAAGGAACAACACTTAACTCTTGCTGCTTTTTCAAACACCACACAGATAAAAACAAGCCTCCAACCACACCGACAAACCCCAACCAGTCCCATCCTCCTGTTGGAAATGAGTAATTAAACCACATCGGAAGAAGTACAAACCACAGATATGTTCCAAAGACAAAAGCAACCATGTATCCTACATATTTCTTCAATATACATACCTCCTCACTATGAACGCCAACATTATAGCATACATATTCCCGATAAGGTAGAAGAAATATTTATTGTGACTAAGCGTATTATACTGAAATTGCCTTATTTACTGTTTTTTGCGGCTCTTTTTACCATGGCATTGTGTAACTGGGGTCAGCTCAGTCATAGTCGGCCTCGCTGCCGTCCGGATCATAGGGTGTCAGGTGCGTCCGGCGAATGGCGCTTTCCAGCATATCGAAGCCCGTGACGCCTGTGCTGTCCGGGATGCCCCACCTGCGGTACATCCTGCGGATCGCCGGATGCTCGCCGGAGAGATTCTTTTGCAGCCGTACAAGCTGCCGCTCCGTTTTTACATCCAGAACGCGATTGTGGAGGAAGCCATACTGCGCCAGCAGCTCAAAGAGATCGCCCACCAGCATACGGAAGGCGCTGCCGGAAATGATGTAGGTGGGATCGTTGTTGGTGGCGGTACACTGCTTTTCCTTGATTTTTGCATCATGCTCTTTCAGAACGTCGGTCAGCGGCGTAAGCTCCGCCGCCTTCAGCTCGGCAAGATCAGACCGGTCGCCAAACACCAGATAACGGCCGGGAATGAGCCAGTCATCAAACTTTTCTTCCGCGACCTCACCGTAATGCTTTGCCGTCTCGACCAGGTTTGCCATGTCCTCCGCGTCCTTCACCTTCCCGGCGAGGAACGCGAGCTGATGCAGCAGGCCGTAAAGATGTACCTCGTCACGGATATGCTTTTCGTAGGTTTCGCTGTCGATCACATATTTCATATCTTGTCCCATCCTTTCCTTATCCGTTTTCCTCGTCATGGGAGACCTCGCTGGGCTTTGTCGTGAGAAGCCGGTACAACTCCGTATCCTTCGGGAACTCGTCCCGGAAGGGCAGGATCACATTCTGGAAGAACAGAAGGCCGCTGCCGGGGTCCGCGTTG
>DXUR01000798.1 GCA_019417795.1 Clostridiales bacterium
GGAAAAAATACGGCGGCGACGCCATCGTCTACGGAGCCGCCCGCCCAGAGAAAGAGGAGGACCCCCTGCCATGACCCGTCAGGAAGAAAAACAGCAGCTTCGCGCCATTGTTCGCCGCTTAGAGGCGGCTTTGGCCCCGGAATATAAGGCAAAAAGCGCCCGCTCCATCGCGCATCGCCTGTTGGCCATGCCGGAATATCAGGAAGCCCAGACGGTTTTCTGCTTCGTGGGCACAGATCGGGAGATCGACACGCGGCCGATTTTAGAGGATGCCCTCGCCGCCGGAAAGACCCTCTGCGTCCCCCTGTGCACCGAGCCGGGCCGCATGGAGTCCCGCCAGATCACGGACCTGAATCAGCTTGTCCCCGGCCGCTACAGGCTTTTGGAACCAACGGCAGACGCACCGGTCGTTCCGGTGGATGCCATCGACTTCGCCGTGCTGCCCTGCGTCACCTGCAACTATCTGGGCCAGCGGCTGGGCCGCGGCGGCGGATATTATGACCGCTTTCTCTCCCAGTACCGGGGCGGCACGGTGCTGCTGTGCCGGGAACTGCTGATCCGGCAGGAGATCCCCGTGGAACCCCATGACTATCCCGTTCCCTGGGTCCTGACGGAGCGGGGTCTGTATGAGGATGGAATTCCCGCCCCCCTCGGATAATAGGTCTTGCGTTTTCAGCTTTCATCAGGTACAATATGTAGTATCTTTTTACAAGGAGGGGCTTTACATGATCGTTCAGGATACCATGCAGTATCTTTCTCAGTTAGACCCGGAGGTGGGCGCGTCCGTTCAGGAGGAATTTGCCCGCCAGCAGCGCAATATTGAACTGATCGCTTCCGAAAACATCGTCAGTCCTGCGGTGATGGTGGCTATGGGGACCTGCCTTACCAACAAATATGCCGAGGGCTATCCCGGCCACCGCTATTACGGCGGCTGCTTTGCGGTGGACGTTACGGAGGAGCTGGCCCGCCAGCGGGCCTGCCAGCTATTCGGCTGCAAGTATGCCAATGTTCAGCCCCACTCCGGTGCTAACGCCAATCTGGCGGCCTTCTTCGCACTGGCGCAGCCGGGGGACACCATTCTGGGCATGAATCTGGCCCACGGCGGCCACCTGAGCCACGGCAGCCCCGTCAATATCTCCGGCAAGTATTTCCATATCGTGCCCTACGGTCTGGGCGAGGATGAGACCATCGACTATGACGCGCTGCTGGAGACCGCCAAGGCCTGCAAGCCCAAGATCATCATTGCCGGTGCCTCCGCCTATCCCCGGGTCATCGACTTCGCCAAGTTCCGGGAGGTGGCCGATGCCGTGGGCGCTTATCTCATGGTGGACATGGCCCACATCGCCGGTCTGGTGGCGGCTGGGCTTCACCCCTCCCCTATTCCCTATGCGGACGTGGTGACCACCACTACCCACAAGACCCTTCGCGGTCCCCGGGGCGGCCTGATCCTCTGCAACGATGAGGCCATCTACAAGAAGATCAATTCCGCCGTGTTCCCCGGCACTCAGGGCGGCCCGCTGGAGCACATCATCGCCGCCAAGGCCGTCTGCTTTGGGGAGGCGCTGAAGCCGGAATTCAAGGCTTACGCGGAGCAGATCGTGAAAAACGCCAAGGTCTTGGCGGAGGAACTGGTAAAAGAAGGGTTCCGTCTCGTCTCCGGCGGCACGGACAACCACCTCTGCCTTGTAGACGTGCGGAACTTCCACATCACCGGCAAGGAATTTGAGCGGCGACTGGACGAGGTTCAGCTCACCGTCAACAAAAACGCCATTCCCAACGACCCGGAGAAGCCCTTTGTCACCAGCGGCGTCCGGGTGGGTACTCCCGCCGTCACCTCCCGTGGCTTCAAGGAGCCTGAGATGGTGCAGATCGCCCACTGGATGGGCCAGACGGCCCGGGACTTCGACACCTGCCGGGAGCAGGTCCGCAGCGAGGTGGATGCCCTCTGCCGCAAGTTCCCCATCTACCAGTAAGCCAGGCGGATCAGCGGT
>DXUR01000799.1 GCA_019417795.1 Clostridiales bacterium
CTATTCTTCACCGTACAGCTTCCAGCGGTTCTTGACTTGACGGCATTCCCTACGCTATCCTCTACCGTCCGAATAAAATAGCCTCCTGATTTACAATTCCCATGGCAAATCACTGTAGACGATGCGATCTCCAAAGCTGTACCACTACTCAGATAAATGCGGCTTTCATCCTCATTGTAATGGATGGTACAGTTGATGAACCTGACTGTGCCTTTACAGTTCATAATAGCCGAGGAGAAGTGAATGTCTTTATCCTTGTAGATTGTTTCCCCGTCATTCTGAATCGAACCGGAAAGCACCAACTTTTCACGGGGCGCATTCGTGTCAATGGCTTCTTCTCCATTTTCTTCGGCCTGTGCTTCAGATGCTCCATCTGCGGCCTTCGGCTCCGGCAGCTCCACTTCAAACGGGGTTTCTTCGGTGATTTCAATGGGTGCAGTGATATAGCGGTCAATGCAGCCGTCCACACCACGCAGACGATAGGTGTCCACGGTCTGCTGCTTCAAGGATTTGATGGTCTTGCGGCCAAGGTCAAACAGGTCGATGAAGTCTTCCTGTTCATCCTGTTCCATCGACTCCGCAGTATGGTCGTACAGATACATATAGGTGATAGCGCAGCTCAGGATTTTCCGCTTTGCGTTATCTTCCAGATCATCCAAAGCATCTTCCAGATTCGCCACCTGTGCATCGGCATTCAGATAGTTCAGTAGTTCGTTGGCATACAAACGCTGCTCGTCGGAGGGCATTGCATACAGCTTGGATGCTTCGTTCAAACAGCCGGACAGAATATTCCGCTGCTGGCTGTTCAAATCCTTCAGATTTTCGTTTTCCTTGATACCATAGCTCTTGTCTTCCAGCAGATAAAGCCGCTCCTGAAGATAAGCACTGTTCTGAGCCAGTGCCCGGATGTCGCTTTGGGACTGCATGACCATCCCGGCGATATTGGCATCCTGATCGGCCAGACGAACCAGAATTTCAATCAGGATTCCCTGTGCCTGTGCCAAAGAAGTGATCTGCTCTGCCATGCGGATATTGTTTTTTCTGGGACAGACCACCATATTGAAAATACGATGGAACCACTTCTCGTTTTTCAGTTCCTCAAACTGTGCATCGGATTTGGTCGTCAACTGCTGCACCGCAGACTGCAAATCCTGAAAATCACAAGAACTGCCGTAATAATTCGGTTGTAAGCTGCATTGTTCCTTTGTCATAAAAATCACCTTTTCTTTCTGTTGAAATCATCCAGAAGCGTTTGGGTCTCTTCATGGAGGTTCTGCGCTTGAGAAATTGCCTGATTTGTATAAGCAGAGCTGTACGCAATGCGTGCAGTTCCATATTCCAGCCGTTGTGTCATTTTTCGCACTTCGTAGGCGGACATTGTAAGTGCGTTATGGAAGCCTTCGTCACAGAGCCGTTCCAAACCTTGGGTCGCAATAAAGGAGCCTATCCAAGCACCCAGCAACGGAATCGGGATCAGTTCTTGTCCAATTGCAGCACCAACGGCACTTACAGCAGCGTTCAGTGCAGCCATCTGGCAGCTTTCCTTGAACTCTTCATCGGAAATTGCCCCGGTGCTCTTGCGATATGCCAGCTCAGATACCGAGAATGCCAACGAAACGCCTGCGGCCGCAGGGCCAGCCGAAATGCTTGTAAAGTTAGTGATGCTGTAAATCGCAAAGCCACTGATACCACCCTCTGCGGCTGCTTTTGCCGTATCTATGCCAATGTCTTTCCAGTCATCCACCGTAAATTCGTTGATTTTCTTGCCCTCTTTGCACTTGCTGTAAATACCAACCGCCAACTGGAATCCACCCGAAATAAAAGCTGCCTCCGCAGCAGCTTTTCCTGCCTTTTGCAAGGACGGTGCTGCTTCCTGCTGTGCTTGTTCTCGTTTCTTATCGCTGCGCTCATCCGCACGCTGCTTCTGGTTGTCGGCAGTCTGGTTCAACTGGTCGGATTTCTTATCCAGCGTTTCGTGAATCTTTCCC
>DXUR01000008.1 GCA_019417795.1 Clostridiales bacterium
CGGCTTTTCCAATCTGCGCTGGTACACGGACGACGGTTATTCTGGTGCGAACTTTGCTGAGGTTAGATAGCGATACTTTTTACATCAACCATGTTACGGCGGTCATGGTTGACAACTTGCGTCGGCTCCTGCTCGGTATCAACCTGTCCGACAAAGCTGTAATGGATTTCGATTTTCCGGGTGTTGGTTTCCCGATCCAATTCGTGTATCAAGATACGGTCGATAAACTCATGGACGTTTTCATAGGTCAATTCCTGTATGTCGCTGTATTTCCCGACAATCTGAATAAACCTTGATATATCCCTTTTTCGCTCGGTAACGGTTGCGATCTGCTGTTGTAACTCGTCTATCCTTGCGGCAAGGGATTTCTTTTCGTCCTCATAGCCGGAAGTTAGAAACACAAACCGTTCATCTGTCAGTCTGCCTAATGCGTTGTCCTCATACAGCTTGCGGAAAAGCGTGTCAAGTTCGGTCATACGCGCCTGTGCTTTGGAAAGTTCCTTTTGCTGCTGCGCTAATGCCTTTCTCGCTTCCATGTCGCCGTACTCGGTAGCTTTACAGATAAAGTCCTGTTCGTGTTCCTTAACATACCGCAAAATCCGCCGCATATCTTCCAGCACTAAATCAAGAAGTACGTTTTTGCGGATATAATGAGAGGTACACTCGCTGCCTGTCCTTGCCCTGTTGCGCCATGCGCCGCAAGAATAGGAAAACTTGCGCGGCTCGATATTTACGCCCTGTTGGTAATACATCTTATGTCCGCAACCAGCGCAAAACAGCAAGCCGGAAAAAATATCAATCTCCGCTGCTTTTGTCGGGCGGTGGCGGGTAGCAATCCGCTTTTGCGCAAGTTCAAAGGTTTCCTCGTCAACAAGCGGCTCATGGGTGTTTGGGAAGAAATAGCGTTGTTCTTCTTCGTTCTTCCGGGTCTTTTTCGACTTGTAGGATACCTTGTGAGTTTTCGCGGTTATGGTATGCCCTAAATATTCCTGCCTTGCTAATATGTCATAGAGCGTTTTGTCCGGCCAAGTATAGGGGGCGATCATTGCCCGCTGATACCGCGCCTGTCCTGTGCGCTGATAGCGCAACGCTCCAATCGTCAAGACTTTGTTTTCCGCAAGCCATTTTTGGATTTCGCACATACGCACGCCGCTAACAAACATAGCGAAAACCTGTTTGACAATCGGCGCGGTTTCCGGGTCGGGTATAAGGTGGTGGCGGTTGTTCGGGTCTGGGATATAGCCGTATGGATATTCCCCGTTGACACGCTCGCCTTTTTGCGCCTGTGCCTGTTTAACTGCACGGATTTTCTTGCTTGTATCGCGGGCGTAAAACTCGTTAAACCAGTTCCGCAAGGGGGTAAACTCGTTATCCTCCCGCGCTGTGTCAACTCCGTCGTTAATCGCGATATAGCGCACTCCGTTTTCGGGAAATACAATCTCTATGAGTTCGCCCGTTTTCAGATAGTTTCTGCCAAGACGGGAGAGGTCTTTGGTAATAACCGTCGCCACTCGTCCGGCTTCCACTTCCTGCAACATCGCTTGCAGCCCCTCGCGCTCAAAACTCACGCCGGAAAATCCGTCGTCCACAAAAAACTTTGTGTTCAAAAAATGGTGTTCGTCCGCATAGCGTTGAAGTATCATTTTTTGGTGCTGTATGCTTCCGCTTTCTCCGGCCTGCATATCCTCTTGACTTAAACGGCAGTAAAGGGCGGTGATTTTATTCGACTGTAACATTAGTCCTCCTTTCCGACAGCCGAATAAACAGGTATAATGTGTTGCTATCATTATACCATATCCCGCCGCCTAATGCACTACTCGGACGCTAAAAAGCCCGGATTTCCGGGCTTTTTCTGCAAATCCTTTACAATGAGTTTTTCAATCTTTTTATGGATTGTATCGGTTGCCTTTTCACTCGGCAACGCTTGAACAAGATAGGTGATTTTCCCTATTTTGCGTTCGGTTGTAATTGTCTGTTTTTTATCCATTAGAAAAACCTCCTTTTCCTGTATGGATAAACTATATTCGTCAAAAGGCAAAACGGGCGGTTGTTAGCTGCAACCTCACGGGAGTTTCACCCCGGCCCATGCTTATGGGTGCGCCGCGCAATACTTTGAGGGTGTTCAACGCGGGAGTATCATTGTGCCGCCTTGTATGTCGTCGCCCACAAGCTGCTAAACTTGTTTTACGGCGCGGTAGTTCTCGCTCGACTTTTCCCCAACGGGGAAAAGCGGTCATGGCGTACCCGCCGCCCGGCTCGGTACAGACGGAATGTACCCGTTGCCTGTTATGCTGCGCACCAAAGGCCGCTTTCTTTGTCAAGGAACAATAGGCTTTGTCGGCCTGTAACAGTACACCGTTTCCGATGTGCTGTTACGGAACGACAAATAGCCCATAACGGGAAGCGTGGAAAGGGGACACGCTCCCCGCATGGGCTAAAAGATTATCCTACATGAAAAGCAAGGGTGCGGGTAATAAGGCGCACTTGCAGCCTGTTACGCATTTCCTCGTCCACATAGGAATAGGTATTGCCCGCGTCGTCTTTCAGCGTGCGGGTACAAAGTTTCGCTATGTAACCCTCGTAATGCTTCAAGATCGCGCACATGGCGGTTGTGTCGCCGTTTGCCGCTGCGGAAATGACAGGGAACGGCAACAGATTTTCAGATTTCCTAACGGTATTCATCATCTGCTTTTCCCTCCAAATACTGTTTGATTTTCGCAAGCGCGGATTTCCTGTGCCGGAAAACCGTCGTGCGTACAACATTCAGCAGTTCAGCAATTTCCGCGTCGCTCATGTCCAAGAAGTAGGACAAAAGGATAATGTCGCGTTTCCTTTCGGGCAAAGCGTTAAGGGCTTCGGCAAGCAGTTCATTTTTGACGAGTACATCAAAGCCGGACACTTGAAAACGGAAATAATCGCTTTTGTATTCGTCCGTTGTGAAAAGCTGCGCGAGTTCGCTTTCGCTCAAATCCGAAAAAGGTACTTCGCGTGCTGCGCGTTTCGCAAGAGTGCGGCGGTGGCTTTTCGCTTCGCCAACCAAAGTTTTCTTTGCTAATGCGTCGTACTGATGTTGTATTCTTTCCTTGTCGGAAGAAGATAGCTCCATAGAGTTCACCTCCTTCCCGCGTGGAGTAGAGGACGGGAGTTAAGGGCTTGTCCTCTCTGCCCCTTTCGCTCCGTACCCGTTCGGGAGATGGCTCTTGAGTGCGTTTTTCAGAAAAAAGTTGAAAAAAGCAAAATGCGCCCGTCCGCAAGACGCGGACGAGCGCAAAGGAAATGTAAGAAGTATTTAGATGTATTGACAGTTCATACTCATAGCCGGAATATCCCGCTTGCGGAGCATAGCTTTTTTTGACCGCAAAGCATTAGGCGGGTTACAGTAAATAAAAATGGACACGGCGATCCCTCCCCGATACCGCCGTATCCTTAAAAAAGGGCGACTTTAATACACTACCCGCAATCCATTCTATAATAGGGAACAGCGGCTTTTGCGCAATATTAAATAAAAAAGCCGATAACACATAGGTTTTTTGACCTAATGCGTTATCGGCTCTGCGTCTATGCGTCTGGCACTTTTAATCATTTTTTTTTGAATTTATTATATGTGTTAGCTAACTGTCCACAAGCCGCGTTAATCTCTCTGCCATGAGAAACTCTCATAGTAACTTCAAGTCCTGCTTGCTCTAATTGATGTTTGAATGCAACTATTTCCCGTTTCTGTGGTGCTTTAATTCTTGAATTGCTTGTTGGGTTGTATTGTAACACGTTAATCATAACTTTTTTGCCCCGAAACCATTTTGCAAGTTGTCTTACATCTGAGGGCCGGTCATTTATACCCGGTAAAAGCAAATACGCAAAGACAATTTTGCGATTATGCCTTTCAGAATAGGATAAGGCTTGCTTAACAACATCTTCAATAGCATATATGCGCATGTGAGGAATAATACGATTTCTTGCAGATTGTGTTGCTGCGTGTAAAGATATTGTCAACTGAATTTTAAGATGTTCCTCGCGCAATTTTTTTAATTGATCGACCGGACCAACTGTTGATATGGTAATGCCGTCGGTTGGAAAGTTGAGCCCATATCTATCTCGGAGAATATGGATTGCTTTTATCAAGTTGTCATAATTGAATAAAGGCTCTCCCATACCCATAAAAACGATACGGTTTACTTTTCGACGCAACAATATAATCTGTTGTACGATTTCTGACGATGTTAGATTACGAACAAAGCCATTTCGCCCGGACTCACAAAAAATACAACCAACAGGACAACCGACTTGTGTGCTCACGCAAACAGTTCCACCATCTCGCCGCTTGATAAAAACCGTTTCAATGTATTTGTTGTCTTTCAGTTCGTAAACATACTTTTCAGTATCACTGCTTTTGCAAATATTTTTTACCAACATTGATAGATTTTTTTTGCGTGGTAATTGCTTATATAATTCTTCATATAAGGCTTTTGCTTCATTCTCGCCAATAACTTCCGACATTTCTTTGTAAGTAAATCCGTATGGATCATTCCGTACTTCCGCAGGCGTATATTTAGGTAAACGTTTCATTTTTATATCCTTTCTTCTAAATAATAAAAGTTTGTTTTTCTGTATTTTTGATTACAATCTCTAATTTTTCTACATCAATGATATGCGTCAATTTGCATTTAGGGCAGAAAAGAGGAAAATCTTTTAATACAGTATTATGAAATACTTGAACTCTCGTCTTTCCGTTACAAATCGGACATTTTATCCAATATTTTTTAAGCATTATATTTCACTCGTCCTTTTTACACAAAAAAATGCAGGTCAATCCTCAACATGAGCATTGACCTGCATTTATAATGCACAGAGCAGTACAACAAAACTAAGGCATAGCTTGCACTATGTCTATACTATATCTATACGTCGTTAGTTTTTTGTATAGCATCCGCAAAATAAGCATGACAAAAAAGCCCATGTTGAAAATGGGAAAATCCTTTTTTTCAATGCTTATCTAATACGCATGCTATGCAACATAAACGCCGCCTCCTTTTACATAAATTTTATTTTATCAGAAAATCAGTCTACTGTCAATACACAACAGGAAGTATTTAACCTAATGATATGAATTGTGTGGACATATCCAAAAAGAAAGGTGAACTGTAAAATGTAACAGGGTGAATGAAAATGGCAAAAAGACCCGTACCATTGTACGACTTTAAGGCTTTCGGGGCAGCTATAAAAGCCGCGAGAAATGAATACGGCGAGAGCCGCAAAAAGGTAAGCGACGAGTTATATATTTCCCCGCGCTACCTTGCGAATATCGAGAACAAGGGACAACAGCCGAGTTTACAGGTATTCTATGACCTTGTAACCCGGTATCATATTTCGGTAGATCAATTTTTCTTCCCGAACAGCAATGCGGAGAAATCCACCGGGCGGCGGCAGCTTGACGCGCTGCTGGACGGTATGAGCGATAAAGGCATACGGATTGTAACCGCAACAGCAAGGGAGATAACGGAAGTCGAAAAAGCAGAGGATTAACCTCACAATATGAGAAATCGGGAGATTGCAGCGCATGGCGGCTGCAATCTTTTTTTGCGTCCAAAATCAAAGGAACGCGCAACAAATACCGCCTTTCGGTGGGGGTATGGAGTAGATAGCAAGCACAGCAAACGAGTACCCGTTTGCGGAAAATGCTTGTTGGGATAATCCCAAACCCTTATACCGAAAGGCGGTGCGGAAATGGAAAACCGAAAGAGAAATATACAGATGAAGTTTTACGTTACGGAAGAAGAAAAGCGGCTGATCGACGAGAAGATGAAGCAGCTTCCCATAAAGCAGTATGGGGCATACTTCCGTAAAATGGCGATAGACGGGTATATTCTTGTCGTTGACCGAAGCGACACAAAAGCATATATCCGGGAACTGCAAGCGGTGAGCCGGAACATCAACCAAATTGCAAAACGCGCCAATGCGACGGGGACGGTTTACAGGCAGGATATAGAGGACATTAAAAAGGCGGTGGACGAGATATGGCGGTTACAAAGACGCACCCTATTAAATCAACCTTAAAGGCTGCGATAGACTATATCTTAAATCCCGAAAAGACAGACGGGAAGCTGCTTGCGTCCTCTTTCGGCTGCGGGCTGGAAACCGCCGATATTGAGTTTGCATGGACGCGGGAAGCTGCCGGAGATCGCGGCACACATTTAGGGCGGCACTTGATACAATCCTTTGCGGTGGGAGAAACCACACCGGAAGAAGCGCACAAAATCGGCATGGAACTTGCCGGGGCGGTATTAGGCGGCAAGTATGAGTTTGTTTTGACAACTCACGTCGATAAAGACCATCTGCATAATCACTTGATTTTCAACGCGGTTAGCTTCGTTGACTACAAAAAGTACCATTCCAACAAGCAAAGCTATCACTTTATCCGGCGCACCAGCGACAGGATATGTAAAGAGCATGGGCTATCCGTCGTCGTACCGGGACAGGACAAGGGAAAAAGCTATGCAGAATACACCGCCGAAAAGCAAGGGACAAGCTACAAAGCAAAGCTGAAAACGGCGATAGATACTCTCATTCCCCAAGTGAAAGATTTTGACGAACTGCTGCGCCGCTTGCAGGAAATGGGGTATGAAATCAAACAGGGCAAATACATTTCCTTTCGCGCTGCCGGACAGGAACGGTTTACCCGCACAAAGACGCTCGGCGCGGCCTATACGGAAGAAGCGATAAAGGAGCGTATCAAGGGCGTGTATGTTGCCAAAACAAAAACGCTGCGGGAAGATAAGAAAATCCGGCTTGTCGTCGATCTTGAAAACAGTATCAAAGCCCAACAGTCGGCGGGCTATGAACGGTGGGCAAAAATCCATAATCTGAAACAGGCTGCTAAAAGCATGAACTTCCTAACCGAAAACAAGATTGAGTATTATAGCGAACTTGAAAGCAAGATAGCCGATATTATGACCGCTCATGACGCGGCGGCAAAGGCGGTTAAGGAAGTGGAACAGCGTATGTCTGATTTGTCGCTGCTTATCAAGCACACCACCACATACCGACAGTTAAAACCGATTTACGATGAATACCGAAAATCGCCGGACAAGGAAAAGTATCTGCGGGGGCATGAAAGCGAAATTATCCTGTTTGAAGCTGCGGCAAGGGCATTAAAGGAAATGCAGATAAAGAAGCTGCCCGATCTCGCCGCGCTGCGCAAGGAGTATAGAAGCTTAAACGACAGGAAAACCAAATTGTATGAAGATTATCGGCAAGCCAAGAAGCAAATGCAGGAATACGGCGTTGTCAAAAAGAACGTCGATAGTATTCTTTACCCGTCCCAAAGCAGGGCGCGGGAGCAGGAGCGATAAGGCGCAAAACATGGGGTGGCAAGTGGAATGTTAAGGGCTGAAAACGCCTGTGTTTCTGCGGCTTCCAGCGCATGAAAACGACATAGACGATAAAGTATATTCAAACCCGCAAAAACGGCTTTCTAATTGTCCACGCAAGGACAAAAAAAGAACAGGGGCGCGGTGCCGGAAATCGGCAACCGCGCCCCTGTTCTCTATGGGCTATTCCTCGTCGGTCAAGATAAACTCCCTTTCGGAAAACTCGCTGTCCGTCATGGCTTGCAGCTTGTTCACCGCTGCGGCGGCAAGCTGGCGCATATCCTCGTCCATGTAGGGCATGGCGGCAAGGATATTTTCAAGCGTTGTTTCCCGGCTGTCCTCGGCGTAGATCGCAACAATGTTTTCTTCCTCAATGGTAAAGCGGGTATTCATGCTATCAAACCTCCAAATCCTTTTTATGCTCTTTCTGTTTATCTTTCGGCTGCTGCGCCGCCTGTTTCTTGTATTCGTCCAGCTTCTTCAAAATGGACGGTTTTTTCTGCGGCTGTTCCCGTTTCTCGGCTTTTACCGCTTTTGCAAGGTCGGTAACGGAAATCGCTTCCCCCGCCTTTGCCCGCTGCTCAAAATCTGCAACGGTGGGCGTTTGCGGCGTATTGTTGATAAGCCCGTCAAAATTGTTGTCGTTCTGCTCTATGGTGTCCTCGACGTGCTTTAAGGGATTATCCCGCTGCGGCTGCTCGGCGGCTATGGCATAAGCCTGTGTGCCATTCCCCATAATGAGATACTTCCCGTCCTCCGACGCATGGTGAAAACCAAATCCCGCCGCTTCGATCTGTTCACGGCTCATATCGGTAATATGAAAATTGCCCCTCGGCGTTCTAACGGTTTCACCCGTCAAAAGGCTGTCGGGGGTCGCTTCCGGCTGCTGCTTTTCAAGCTGCCCGTCCTTGTAGGAATATCCTTGCGCCGCGATTGCTTCAAGGGTCTTGCCCGTAACGTCGCCATAAATCCGCTTGTCTGCGTCAACCAGCATTTGCAAAGTGTCTTGTACGGTGTCGGACAAGGCTTGCTGCTGTTCGGGCGGCAGCTTGTCAAATACGGGGGTCTGCTGCTCCTGCAAAAACTCCGGCACTTGCTGAAAACCGATACTGTCTACATAGTGGGCGGTGTCCTCGTCGTTCTGATGAAGCACAACAATGTCGGAAACGGAAAGGCTATGCCCCTTAAAGTCGGCGGGGTGGTCGATATTAAACCTTTCCCAAATGTCGCCCAGCGTCATATCCTTTGTAAGCGGTGCAGTATAGACGAGTTCATAATTTACCCGGTCAATGGTAAGTCCAGCCGCTTGCAGACGGTCATAAGGCTCAAAGCGCAAGTCCCTTGTTTCGTCCCCGCGCTTTAACTGATAAATGGAAAAGGTATCGCCCTGCTCCTGCTCGGCTTGCCGCTGCTGCTGCAACTCGGTAAAATGCCCCTCAATCTCGGTAATGAGTTCCTTTGCGGTGGTCTGTATTGTTTCAAGGGACGCTTTTAACTCGGTCATTTCCTTGCCGCTGCTCCAACCAGCCACATAGCCGAAAGAGTAATCGGAAGTATCAAGGCCGAAATGCTGGCAAACCGTATAAGCGACGCTTTCCGCTTCTACCTCGCAGGTATGGCGGTCAACGCGGTTTTGCTGCTCCGGCGGGGCGTTTAAGACTACGTCGTGCAGCTTCGCATGGGCGATTTCGTGAATGGCGGTCTTTACCGCCTGTAATTCACTCACGCCCTCTTTGATTGCAATACGCTTGTCGGTCAAACTGAAATACCCATTTGCGCCGTTTGTGATCTGCTCAAATGCAATCGGGACGGGGGACGCTTTTTCAAGGGCGGCGAAAAAATCCTCGTACTGCTCCACATCGGCAAGCAGCGGTTTAACGGAAAGGTCGGGAAACTCCTTGCCCTCGGTCTGCGAAATATCAAAGACGGTTATAACCTTAAAGGCGGGGACGGTGATTTCCTTTTCTTCCTTTACCACTTTTCCCTCGCGGTCAAGCATGGGCTTTCTCGTTTCGGGGTCGATTTTATCAACCAGCTTTTTCACCTTGTAGGGCGCGGGGGCAAAGATTTTAATGCCTTTCTCGCCTTTCTTTACATGGCGGTCAAACTCCTTTTCCCATTGACGGAAGCCCATTACCAAATTGCCGCCCTGCATAGCAATTAGGATAGTGTTATTCAAACTATAATCATGGAACTTTGACATAGCGGTTAGAAACTCTTTGTAGCGGTCGCTGTCAAAAATCGCCTGTACGCCCTGTTCCAAACGCGCGGTGATCTCCTTTACCTTTTCGGCGGGCTTTTCGGAAGTAAGGATAATGGGGACGACGGGGCGGGGCTGCTGCGGCTCTGCGGCCTGTGCGTCTGCTTGCTGCGTTTCGGCTGCGTCCATATAGGCTTTGTCCTGTTCGCCGCGCTCCGGCTGCGGGTAACTCATAATGCGGTATTCTTCCGGCACTTCGCGCCCCTCAAACTGCCGTTCCCACTCGTCGCCGCTTTCCACGATATAGCCGTACTCGGTAAACGCGCCTTTTTCCTGCGCGGCAGCGTTCCTGCCAAAAGTAGAAAGGTCAATGCCGCCTTTCCATTCTTCGGGCATTTGTACCATGCCGGATTGATTTAAGTAATAGTCGCCCAAATCGTGGTAGTTATGTACTTCGGGGATATGGACGTAAAAATCCACGTTGTAGGTGAAGTCAATTACCTGTCCAATATTTGCAAGCCCGTTTTTCTGCTGCAAAGCTGCGTTCAGCTTGCCAACCTCGGCGGGGTCAAGCTGTTCGAGCCGCGCCGCAAGAAAATTGAGTTCGTCCACGTCGGCGGCGCATACCATTTCATAAGGCAAGGCAATATGTTTCTCCGGGTCGTCGGAATAGCCGCGAATGGAAAAATCCTGCGGGTTGTCGGCGGTAATGCCGACGTTCCGCATAGCTTCGTGCAACTGCTCCTTTGTGGCGGGCATATCCAACCAATAGCCGCCGGGGTCGCCCGCGTCAAAGCGGCTGCGGTTGCCTATCATAATAGAAAACTGTTCGCTCATGTGTTCACGCTCCTTTTCCTGCCCGGTATTTTCGGGGATAGCTGCCGCCTGTTGCTGCTGCGGGGGTTCTTCGCCCTCTATGGTGTAGTCCGGCATGAGCATACCGTTTACTTTGAAATAGTCGGCGTACTCCTGCGGGATAGGCGGGGAGATTTCCGTAAACAAGCGGTCATACGCTTTGATACGCCCATTCAGATACTTTTCCATAGCTGCCTTGTCGGTGAAAACCTTTCTATCTTGTCCGGCAATCTTCGCTTGGGTTCTGCTTGGGCTGTTGGTGCGCACGCTCCATGTAAGCGTCCATGAATACGGGATAGATTTCTGCGCTTCTTTGTCGTAGCGGGTATTCTCGTAAATGTAGTAATTCATCTGATATACCCGGTTGCTGCGAATATGGCGGTTATGCTCGGTGGTCTGCCACTCGTTAGCGGTGTGCTGGACGTGCGGCGTTCTCACATATTCAAGTGTTTTATCCAGCAAAAGCGTTCTTCCCGCCTGTTCTTCCCATGCGGCGGCGCGTTCTTTAAGGTCGTCAAAAATCGCCTGTTCTGCCGCCGCGCTTTCGCTGCGCATGGAAAGTAGCTGCGCAATCGGCAAGGAAGCATAAGGGGCAATCTCCCTGTCCTTTGCTTCAAAATATATCCGGCGTTCTATCCGCATGGTTTCGGCGGCTTCTAATTTGTCATGGTCGTATGAGGAATACGGCATATTCTTTCATCACGTCCTTTCTCGGTCATATAAGGGTTTGGGACTATCCCAACAAGCAAAATGCCCGCGCTCTCTATGGGAAGCGCGGGCATTTCTCGCAAACGGGTACTCGTTTGCTGTGCTTGCTATGTAGTTGTTTTTATCCGTAAACGCCTGTTTCTCTCGCTTTGGGCTTTCTGTCTGCGGCGTATCTTTGCCGCGCAATCGGGGCAGTATTTCGCCCGGTTGCTGCCCGCCGCAAACGTGCTGCCGCATACCGCGCAACGCTTCAAATCGGTTTCCCCGCTGCGGGTGATCTGTTCGCAAAGCTGCCTGTCGGCGGGTAATACCGCTTCGCGGAAATAGCGGCATAGCAGCGAATAGCTGATACTCTGCACACAAACGCAAGTTTCCCCGTCGTCCAGCAGCAGACAATTCCCGCAATCGTTGTTTGCACAAGCGGCGCGGGTCATTTTCTTTACGGCGCGGTATTGCTTTTCATCAAGCCTTATCATTTTCGGTTCTGCTCGACGCGGAAGTTTACATACTTGCCGCCTGTGTCGGCAAGCAGCACAACTCCGTCAAAGGTCTTTCCCGTCTTGGTCGAGTACATACCTTTGATTTTTACCTTTCCGTCTTTCAAAAGGGCGGCGGCAATCGCCTTTGTGAAAGCCTTTTTGCGCTGCTCAAAAAAGCGGTCATTCTTCCACATCACAAAGCTGCAAGCCCTGTCGGAGCAGTAAAAGTTTTTCTTGCCCTCGTAAACCGCCGCGCCGCAACGGGGGCAAGTGCCGATTGCTTCCCGCTGCGGGGTAAACAGCTTCGCTTTATCCTCGGAAATCGCGGAATAGGTCTTGACAAGCCCCGCTGTCATTTCCTCAATCCCGCGCATGAAGTCGGCGGGGCTGTCGCTGCCCTTTGCAATCCCGGTAAGGCGCGTTTCCCATTCTGCCGTAAGCTGCGGGGACGTAAGGCTGTCGGGCAGAATAGCGACAAGGTTATACCCGTCCTTTGTGGGGATTAGCTTTTTGCCCTTGCGCTCGGCAAAGCCCGCGCTAATGAGTTTTTCAATGATACCCGCCCGCGTCGCGGTGGTGCCTAACCCTTTGCGCTCCGCGTCCTCCGGCGTGTCCTCCTTTCCCGCACTCTCCATAGCCGAAAGTAACGTATCTTCGGTAAATGCCTTTGGGGGCTGCGTGTAACGTTCGGAGATCTCCGCTGCCGGATTGTCAAAGGTCTGCCCCTCGGCAAGCGGGGGTAAAACCGCTTCCGGCTCTGCGTCCTCGTCCTGTTCCCCGGACGCGGCGCGGGATAGTCTTTCAATCTCGCGCCAACCCTCGCAAAGCGTCGTCCTGCCCTTTGCGGTAAAGGTATAGCCGCCGCAAGTGAAAACCGCCGTAACCGCTTCATACTCATAGGGCGCGGCAACGGCGCAAAGCAGTTTTGCGCACACAAGGGTCATTAGCTTTTTCTCACTTTCGGCAAGGGAAGAAAAGCCCGTTTTCACAAACTCCGCTGTCGGCAAAATGGCGTGATGGTCGGTTACTTTGCTGTTGTCGCAAATCCTCGCAAGGTCGGCTTGCAGCTTCACGCCCTGCATAAAGGGGAGAGCAGCGCAAAGGCCGGTGATAAGTTCCTTTGTGCTGCCCTCCATATCGGAAGTGATATATTTGCTGTCGGTGCGGGGATAGGTCAAAAGCCGTTTTTCATAAAGGGCTTGCGCATAGTCAAGGGTCTGTTTCGCCGTAAACCCATACAAACGGTTTGCTTCCCGCTGCAAGGCGGTGAGGTCAAACAGTTTCGGCGGGGCTGCGGTCTTTTTCTCTTTTTTAAGGGAAGTACAAACGGCCTGCGATTTCTCGCAAGCCGCTTTCATCTGCCGCGCCGCCGCTTCGTCGTCCTGCCTTTCGGAAAGGGCGGCAACGCCGCCAACGTCCAGCCGGACGACATGATATTTCTCTTTCTTAAAGCTGCTGATTGCATAGTCGCGGTTTACCAGCATAGCAAGGGTGGGCGTTTGCACTCTGCCGACATTCAATGTTTTATGGTAGAGGATAGAGAAAAGGCGGGTCGCGTTAATGCCAATGAGCCAATCGGCCTTTGCTCTGCAAAGCGCGGATTGATAGAGGTTGTCATAGCCGCGCCCGTCTTTGAGATTTGAAAAGCCCTCGCGGATTGCGCTTTCTTCCATGCTGCTAATCCAAAGGCGGGAAAAGGGCTTTTGGCAATTTACCTGTTCGTAGACAAATCGAAAAATGAGTTCTCCCTCGCGCCCGCTGTCGCACGCATTGACAATCTCGGAAACGTCGCTGCGCTGCATAAGGTCTTTGAGTACGGAAAACTGCTGCTCCTTGCCGCTGGCAACGGTAAACTGCCAATCCTGCGGGACAATGGGGAGATCGTCATACTTCCATTTTCGGTACTGCTCGTTGTAGGTTGCCGCGTCTGCAAGGCTAATCAAATGCCCGATACACCACGACACAAGGTAGCCGCTGCCCTCAAAATATCCGCTGCGCTTTTCATTCGCGCCAATAACGGCGGCAATCGCCGCCCCGACGCTCGGTTTCTCTGCAATTACAAGTTTCATACTTCCTCGTCCTCCTGCTCGGTTTCTAATTCTTCCTCGTCGTCCTCGTCAAAATCGAGATCGTCAAGGTTGCTGCTGCCTTTTGCCGCGTCCTTTTTGAGCTTCATAATCTTAAAGTAATAGAACGCGCCGCCGCTTACTGCGGCAAGAAGCAGCACGACAAGCAGAATAGCACCGCCCATGCCGCCGCCTTTATCTTCCTCCGGCTCCGGCTGCTCGGTTTCTTCCGGCTCCGGCTCGGCTTCCTTGCCCGCGCACTCGCTCATATTGACGCTGCAAACGGGGCAATCGGTGTTGACGCTTCCGGCAACGCATTTTTCAGTACAGCTACAAGCGGGGGCTTCGGTCTGTTCGTCCTCCATAAGCTGCAAAAGGTCTTTTTCATCAACTTGATTGAGGAAATGGACGGTGTTTTCTCCGTCCTCGGCGCGGTCAATGATGATGTAAAAATAGTTTCCGTTTTTCGTAACGACGGTAATAAACTGCTTATCGCCGGACGCTTCGCCCGTTATGTCGTCCACAAGGCTCATGTTGCCCTCCGGCGTTAAAGGCTGCGGCTCATAGCCGCCCGTCGTTTCTTCCGGCTCGGTTTCGGTTACGGGGGTAGGCGGCTCGTCGCTCACGTCACCGCCGCCCGCAAAAGCGGTAACAGAAAAGCCGCCCATGAGTACAAGGGCGGCAAGCAAAGCGGTAACGCTGCGGAACAGTTTTTTATGCTTCATCTTCGGTTTCCTCCTGTTCGTCGGTATAGTCTGCGTCCGGCTGCGGCAAAGCAATTTCGCCGCTGGCGTAAGCGGAGAGGAACGCGGCAAGCTGCGCCCCGTCAAGGTGTACCGCTTTCACCATTTGAACGATCTGCGCATTTTCTTCCTCGATTTTCTGCGCTTCAAGGTCTTTCAGTCTTTTTTGGTATTCAAGGATTTTCGCCCTCGTTTTCTCAATATCCCGTTCGATACGGTCAAGTTTCGTGTTTGCCATAGAAATAAACTCCTTTCAAAGTCAGTTGTAATGTAGCCGCCCATAGGCGTAAAAATGGGATTGCCAATAGCTTGTATCAAGTTTTGCGTATTGTATCGGGTCGCCACAATGCAGCATGACGGGGCTTCCGTCCCCGTCCTCGCCAACGTAGATACCCACATGAGATACGCCCGGTGTGTCGTATGTACCCGTAAAGAAAACCAAATCCCCCGGCTGCGGGTTGGAAACGCGGGTTGAAATGTTGTAAAGCCCCTGTGCCCCAAGTCTGCCCGTATTGTATAGGCCGCTGTTCGTCAGCACATAGCTAACAAAACCGCTGCAATCAAAAGAGGTTTCCGGGCTGCTGCCGCCCCACACATAAGGAAAACCGACATACTTTTCCGCTTCCTCAATGAGCCGCGCAAACTGTTCATCTTCCAGATAGGCGGGCGGGATTTCATAATCCGCTGGCGGGTTTTCATAGTATTTTGAAATATAGCCGGATTGCGGGAAAAGGTCGGGTCTGTTCCCAAGCGACGACATATACATAGCGTACATGGATAGCTGTTCCTCGCCCATAATGTAAACGGGAACATGGGAGAGGTTGAAGTTTTCCAAATCCACATTGAGAATGTAATAGTTATAGGCTACTTCAACGTCGTATTCGTTGCCCTCGCTGTCCGTCCGCGTTTCGGTGCGGTAGCGTACCTCGACTTCCTCCGTAACCGTCAAGATATACTGTTTATCAAAGAGCATTTCAAGGGTGCTTTGCGCTTCATCGAGAGTAAACACGCCCTCATGCCAAGCGGAGAGGATAGAGATTAGCACATACGGGTCATGCTCGATCTCGTCAGCCGTTACCCGGTATTCGTCATAGCCGGGGTATTCGCTTTCGATGTTATCCAGCATATCCTGTAACTCGGCTTCCATAGCGACATACGCGCTTTCTGCGCCTGTAATATCCGCGTCCTCGGAGAGATAGGACGACGCAATCAAGCCGCTTCCGCTGTTGCCGCCGAACAGGGAACAAGAGGACAAACCGCCGAAAAACAGAAGCACGATAAAGGCAATCCCGCCCACGATCAAACAGCCTTTCCAATGCCGGACGACAAAGAACGTCGCCCGTTTGGTTTCCTGCGCCGTTTTCTTTGCTGCCTTTGCGGTGGCTTCGGCGGTCTTTTTCACCTTGCCGCCCGTTTTCAACGCCTTTGCATACTGCTTTTTAATGCGCTGCTTTTGCCAAAAACGGGAAATCGGGTTAGAGTGCGCAAGGGCGGGGTTATCATGCAGCGCCTTTTGATAGAGAAAATCGGCGTTTGCCTTTGCTGCCTTTTTCTCGGCTGCTGCCGCCGCCCGGTAAGGTTTCAGCTTATGGCTGCGTATGCCGCGTTTTACTGCCCGCGTCGTCATGCCGCCCGCTTTCTCGCCCACAAGTTCTATCCTGTGTCCGCTTTCCACACCGACGTTTTCTTTCTCCACCTCATAGATTTTTCCATGTACGGCGGCGTCCAATTCCTGCGCCGGACGGGATAACGGGTTATGACGCAACTTGCCGTTTGGGGGCTTATCCGTTTTTTCAAAAGCAAGGCGCGTCTTTGCTTTGCCTTTGGCTTCGTCAAAAACGCGCTCTTTCTTGATTTTGGTCTGTTTGGGGATAGCTGCCCGCGCTTTGTCTAAACGGTCAGCCGCCGTATCGGATTTTTTGATTGCCTTTTGCAGGTCCGGCGTTGCCCGTTCCGCTTCGGAAAACTGCAAGCGGGAAGAATGGGTTTTAGGCTGCGCCGCGTCAAGGGCTTTTTTCTCCGCGCCTTTTGCTGCGTGTCGCTCAATCTCTGCGCCGATATGCTGCACAACCTTTTCCGCTGCCGCGCCTGCGGGGGCTGAATAGTTTTCCTCCTGCGGCCTTTCGCTGATACTGGACGTTTCGCCCGTCGTGAGGTTTTCCGCAACCGCACCGTCGCGGGTCATTTTCTGCGTTACCTTGTCCGGGGCTTTCCATTCCTTGCTCATGGGCTTTCACCTCCAATCCGCTGTTTCGCAAGGTTACAGTATTCGGGGTTGATCTCAATACCAATATAGCGGCGGTCAAGGCTTTTTGCCGCCGCTGCGGTGGTTCCGCTGCCTAAAAACGGGTCAAGGACAATCCCGCCGACGGGACAGCCCGCCAAAATGCACGTTTCCGCAAGTTTCGGCGGGAAAGCTGCGAAATGCCCGCCGCGATAGGAAGCTGTGTTGATCTGCCAAACGTTGCGGCGGCTGCGGACGGGGCATATCAACTCATCGGCGTATGCGCCCTTTTCGCGGGGGCGGTTGATTTTCTGCGGTTGGTTTTGCCCCGGAACAGTAACGTTATACTTGTTTCCTTTGCTAACTCCGCTTTTCAGCCGACCCGCCGTTGTGAGGGCTATCGGCTCGGCTACCGCTTGCCAATCGTAAAAATACTTCTT
Organism: Clostridiales bacterium; assembly: GCA_019417795.1. Next base: position 17,080 of record DXUR01000008.1, read on the forward strand.
TGACTTGGTAAGCAGAAACACATATTCATAGCAGCGGGTCGGCCTGTCCCGCGTGCTTTCCGGCATGGGGTTCCCCTTATGCCAAATGATAGAACTGCGCAAATACCAACCGTCGCCCCGCAAGGCAAGGGCTACAAGCCACGGAATACCGATTAGGTCTTTCGGCTTGCAGCCGGGGGCGCGGTGGTTTACCGCCACTTGCTGCCCGTTCCTGCCTTTGGGGTATTTCGGGTCTTGGTGGTCGGCTTTGCTGCCTGTGCCGCAATAAGTGTCCGCGATATTCAGCCAACAAGTACCCTCCGGCGTAAGCACCCGCTTTACCTCATGGAAAACCGCCGTAATGCGGGAAACATATTCCTCCGGCGTTGCTTCCCGCCCGATCTGCCCGTCTGTGCCGTAATCGCGCAAAGCATAGTAGGGCGGGGACGTTACGCAACAATCCATACAGTTATCCGGCAAGGTTTGAAGTACCTGCAAGCTGTCGCCGCAATAGATTTTGTCCGTTTCTATCCTCATGCCGACACCTCGCCGGGTTTGGTCGTCATGACGCGATAGAGTTCTGTATTTTGCGGGAAACGGTCAATAAAGGGCAAAATCACGTTGCCGTAGAAAATAAGCCCCTCGCCCGCTTCGGAATGGGTTACATAGGTCATTTGCTGCTGCGAAATGTTAAGCTGCTTTGCAAGGATTTCCCTGTCGCCCTGGGCTTGGTTGAGCATATACACAAAGTCCGAGTTTTCAAAGATGTTCTCCACCTCGCGGGACGACAACAAATCTTTCACGTTTTGGGTGATACCTGTCGGAATACCGCCCCACTTTCTAAAACGCTTCCAAATCTCAACGCTGTACGCTGCGGTCTGTTCCTCTTTGAGCAGCAAATGAAACTCGTCGATGTAATACCGCGTCGCCTTGCCCTCGCTGCGGTTTACCGTTACTCTGTTCCATACTTGGTCTTGGACGATAAGCATACCGACTTTTTTAAGCTGCGTACCGAGTTCCTTAATATCAAAGCAGACAAGGCGGTTATGAATGTCAACGTTTGTCCTGTGGTTAAAAATGTTCAAGCTGCCGTTTACATAGAGTTCCAATGCCGCCGCGATACGCTGCGCTTCCTTTTCCGGCTGCTTCTTGATTTCGTCGTAGAGGTCGCCCAAAATCGGCATATTTTTAGGCTTCGGGTCGGCAAGGTAGTTGCGGTACACGCTGATAACAGCGCGGTCAATCAAGGTCTTTTCAACAGCTTCCAGCCCGTTTTTACCTCCCATAATCAACTCACAAAAGGAAAGGATAAAATCGCTCTTTAAGGCTATGGGCGTGTCGCCCTCGCTGTAATTGAGGTTAATATCCATAGGGTTAATGTACTGCGTGCTGTTCTGCGAAACCTTGATAACCTGTCCTTTCAAACGTCCGACAAGGGGATAATATTCGGCTTCGGGGTCGCAAATGATAATGTCGTCGGACGTGATAAGAAAAGCGTTTGTGATTTCGCGTTTTGCAGAAAAACTTTTGCCGCTGCCCGGTGTGCCGAGTATCAAGCCGTTGGGGTTTTTCAGCTTCTTTCGGTCGCACAAAATCATGTTGTTGGAAAGGGCGTTTAAGCCGTAATACAATGCTTCGCCGCTTTGGAACAGCTCTTGCACCGTAAAGGGAACGAAAACGGCGGTGCTGCTGGTCGTCAAGCCGCGCTGGATATGGATAAGGTTTTCCCCCAACGGGATAGAGGACATAAGCCCCTGTTCCTGCCGGTAGTCAAGGCGGGTCAAAATGCAGTTGTATTTCTGTGCGATTGCCGCCGCCCCAAATACTTCGTTATCCAATTTCTGCTTGGTATCTGCAAGGTTTAAGACAAGCAGCGTGAGCAGAAACATTCTTTCGTTGCGGCTCTGCAAATCGCGGAGTAGGTTTTTTGCTTCCCCGCCGTAGGTGGCAAGGTCAGACGGAATAATATCCATGTCGTAGCCGCTGCGGATTGCTTTCTTTTGTTCCTCAATCTTCATGCGGTCAAGGTCGGTGATCTTGCGCTTAATCGTCTTGATTGCTTCGTTGTGGTCGATACTCTGAATGTGCAGATTAACGATAATCCCGTTTTCCGCGTCCATGAAGTCGGCAAGCATACGGTCGGAGAGTTCCGGCGCGACGATCTGCAAAAAGGAAACCGCACCAAACTTGCCGCCCATTTGAAACATTCGCCCGTCGCCAAATCGGAAAGAGGACGGGGCGATAAAGTCCTTGACGGAAAGCCCACTTGCGGGTAGCCATTCCCACGCAAAGTTAAAGCGTTCCCCGTCCGGGTGAAAAATCCCATGCAGCACTTCAAGACGCTGTTTCCCGTCCAATACCCGCGCCGCCGCGCCGATCACCTTAAAATGGTTGAGGGTGTCCGTTTCAATGCGGGCAAGACGCGCCCGCGCCGATCTAATGTCCTTTGCTTCAACGGTAAAGGTGAGAAACTTGGTTTTGATAAGCCCGTTGTTTCCGCGTTCAAGCTGCGTCCTAAGCATTTCGGTGTATTCTGCTCTGATACTGTCGAAGTCGTCATTCTGCGGTGCAATCGTGATACTGTTCTTAAAATCGTCCTTGTTCGCATGGCGGCTGATTAGGGAAAGCTGCACGCTGATAGAAGCGTCGAACGAGTTATACATATCGCAAAGGGCTTCAAAAATGGCGGTTTTGTCGTCCGGCTGCGCAAGCTGATAATTTATATCCTCAAACTCAATGCACTTGGAATACCGCCCGTTTGCAAGGCGGCAAATCCCGTCCTTATACATTCGCTCAAACGGTATGCTGTCCTGCGCCGTATGGGGCTTCCCGTCGCCCTTTGCCTGTCGGATAAGGGTATCTATCTGTTTTCTTTCCTGTCGGGAAAGTTTACGCTTTTCGTTTTGGGTGTTTTTCTTTTCCTTTGACAATCGCCCGTACCTCCTTATCTAATTGCTCTTGCCGCGCAAGGGCGGCATAAAAATTGTTGGTCTGATAAGGTCGCTCTTTGGGGCGAAGAAACTTCACTTCCACAAATTGCCGAATAATCACTTCCAGCGGTTGCCCGTTTTTCTCGTACATGGCAAGCAAAAACATAGGCAGCATGGCAAGCACCATGCACAATGCCGCTGCGCTCGTTCCAACGCTGCCTTTTACCAAAAAGAACAGCGGCAGTCCGATTGCTACCGCCGCGCTGAAACAAATTAGCTGTCGTTTGGTAAGGTTGAACATTACCTTGCTTTTGATTTTTGTTAAGTCCTTTGGGACGGTTACATACGCCATTTCAAACCTCCTTTCTGCCCGGAATGTAATCTTCAAAGCGGGGAACAGCATAGAAAAGCCGCTTGTTGTTTACCCACCGTTGCAAATGGCGGGTAACAGGCGGGGCGGTTGGACGCTCGTAAATCATCACATACGGGTCAAAGCCCATAGCCCGCAAGGTGTTCACGCGGTATAAATCCTGTTCGTGAGTGCTGCCGTAGTTGGTAAGAACATACACGCGCCGCTGGCGGCTGCTCTTAATAGCTGTCAAATCCAAAAAACGTTGGAAATACCCGGTCAAGTCCTCGTCGGGATTATCCCATGCAAAATGTACCGCTTTTATCCGTACCCGATTTAACAGGCTGACATTATCCCTGTTCACAAGGCGAATATCCAGCCCTTGCGAAAAATCCACCCATGCGCGGCTTCGTATAAGCTGCTCAATGAGATTTTCATGGTCGGGACAGGCAAGCAGATTAGCGTCCATGATTTTTATTTCCGGCTGCCATTTCCAAAACTCGGACAAATCCGCAACCTTAACGCTTTTGCGTCCCTCTTTACCGCTGACAATGCAAAACCCGCAATTTCTCGGACAACCCCGGCTTAAAAAGCCGTAAGCAATCCCGAAAAACTGCGGGTAGATTGAATAATCCGGGTAACTGTGTTCCACTTCCGGCGGCAAGCGGTTTTTCGTGTCGTAGCCCGTACCGCCGAAAATGACCTGTTCCGCGTTGGTAACGGTTATCGTGTCTTTGGAATAGGTGTCCGTAAAGACGCGGCTTTTATATACAAGGTCGTACCGCTCCTTTGTGTTCCACCATTCCACCGTATGCCCCTTTGCTTTATGATACGCGGATAGCTTCATCAAGCAGAGGTTGGGGAAATTATGGCTGTCAACGTCGATTAAGCCGATTTTCAAATCATAACTCACCCCCTTAATGTGCCGAAAAGACGCTCTTTGCAAGGCTCCCTGTTTTGAAAAGGGTAAAGCACAAGAGGACGGTATAGCCCATGCAAGCCCAGATCGCGCCGGATATGTCGTCGGTCGCTGCGATTGTCTGTATCAACACCGCATAAATGCCGACACACACCAAAATCAAAAACGCTTGAAAACCAAGCGCAAGCAAAGATTTTAAGTAATTCTGTCCCATGCTGCCCCATTCGTGATTTACCATTGTTGCCATCGGGATAGGGGCAACGCTCGTTACAAGATATATTTCAATCATGCGCCCATACACCACAAGCATAATGCAGATTGACAGGGCTTTCATGGTAAGCCCTACAAAGAGGGATTGAAACCATAACCCCAAAAGACCGCCCACGCTCATAGCGTCGAGTTTTGCTTCAATGTCGGTAATGACAGTGGTAACGTCTATGCTTGTATCGGATATGATAACCCCCGCGCTCTGATTGACGACGCTCTGCGTAACGTCAAAAACTCCCATGACGATATTCCAAGTATTTGTTACCAGCAGCACCGCAACAAAGGTTTTGAAAATCCATTTGAAAAAAATCCAAGTGTCGAGATCGTGCAGATTGTTTTTTTCAATTACAAGCTGGATTAGTTCATAACACATGACAAAGGTAATGATAACGCCCGCAATCGGTACAATGACGTTTTCCGAAAGGCTGCGTATCATGTTGAATATGCCCGCGTTCCACCCGGCGGGGGTCGTGCCGACTTGCGTTGCAATTTCTCCAACCTCTGTATTTACGCTGTCAAACAAGCCGGAGAGGTTCGATAAAATCCCGTCTGTCAAAATGCCGCGAAACCAATCTTCAATCATCTGCCATATCAAAAGTTAATCCCTCCTTTCCCGCGCCCTCCCGTTTCCGAGAGGGCGCGGCGGGTGGTATTTGTTTTAGGCATTATCCAAAAAGTTTGGAAAGAAGCGGAACAAGGGTGCCGCCGATCAACGCGACGCCACCGCCCGCCATAAGCTGTTTTATCCCCAATTAGGTGTAAAACTCTGCTCGATGGCGGGCGGCGGTGTCGCCCTCATCGGCATCACCCTTGTACCTCTGCTCTCCGGCCTGTTCGGTTGATCGTCTGGCGGTGATCGCTTATGGGCGGCATACTCGACAAACTCGATGAATGGCTCCGAGGGCTGCTCATTGAGGGGATCACGGGAAACCTGTCGGGCATGTTCGATACGGTCAATACCAAAGTAGGCGAGATCGCCGGTGAAGTGGGACAGACGCCGCTGGCATGGAACAGCGGCGTCTTTTCTATGATCCGAAACCTCTCTGAAACGGTGATCGTTCCAATCGCCGGGGTTATCCTGACATTCGTAATGTGTTATGAGCTGATCCAGCTTGTGACAGAGAAAAACAATCTGCACGATGTAGATACCTGGATGTTCTTCAAGTGGATTTTCAAGACCTTCTGTGCCGTTCTCATTGTGACGAACACATGGAATATCGTCATGGGTATCTTTGATGTGGGGCAAAGCGTTGTGAACAGCAGCGCAGGCGTCATCATCGGAAATACCTCCATTGATATCAGCAGTGTCATCACGGATATGGAGGCGCAGCTTGAAGCCCTGGGCACGGGAGAACTGTTCGGGCTGTGGTTCCAGTCCCTTTTCGTGGGGCTTACCATGAACGCCCTTTCCATCTGTATCATGCTTGTCATCTACGGCCGCATGATCGAGGTGTATTTGACAACTTCCGTTGGACCAATTCCGCTTGCCACTATGACGAACCGGGATTGGAGCCATACAGGACAGAACTACTTGAAATCCCTATTTGCATTGGCGTTCCAGGCATTTCTAATCATGGTGTGCGTGGGAATCTACTCTGTTTTGGTACAGAGTATCGCCACGGACGGAAATATCTCAGGCGCGATATGGGCCTGCATGGGCTACACGGTCCTGCTGTGCTTCGCCCTGTTCAAGACCGGCAGCCTCTCTAAGAGCCTGTTCGGAGCGCATTAAGGAGGCTTGATAAATTGGCGTATGTAACCATTCCAAAGGATTTGACGAAAGTAAAATCCAAAGTGCTGTTTGGGCTTACCAAACGGCAGCTTATATGTTTCGGAGCGGCGGCACTCATCGGAGTACCGCTTTTCTTTTTGCTCAGACGCACGGCCAGCAACAGTGCCGCCGCGTTCTGCATGATTATCGTCATGCTCCCGTTCTTTCTGCTCGCCATGTATGAGCGGCACGGCCAACCTCTTGAGGTGGTGGCCGGACAGATCATCCGCTGTATGTTCCTGCGGATGAAAGAACGGCCTTACCAGACAAACAATTTCTATGCAGCCCTGGAGCGTCAGGCTCAGGCGGAAAAGGAGGTGAAAGCCATTGTTCAGAAAGCGAAAGCCAAAGCCACAGGCACAACAGGCGGCAAAACCCGCGGTAAAGCTGACCGCCGCAGAAAAGCGTGAGATCAGCCGTATCCTGGAAACTGCCAGAGGCGACGGCAAGGTACATTCCGCACAGGACACTTTACCGTTCCGCCAGATGTACCCGGACGGCCTGTGCAAGCTGGACGATCACACTTGGTCGAAGTGTATCGAGTTCGAGGATGTGAATTATCAGCTTGCAAAGCCTGACGACCAGACGGCGATCTTTGAAGCCCTCTGCGATATGTATAACGCCCATGACGCTTCTATCGGGATGCAGCTCTCCCTTGTGAGCCGCCGCATGAACCGGGAGGATTTTGTGAAGCGTATCGAGATCGCAGCGCAGGGAGATCACTTCGACCATATCCGTGAGCTTTACACGCAAATGCTCCGCAAGCAGCTTGAACGGGGCAACAACGGTCTTATCAAAACAAAGTATCTGACCCTCACCATTGAGGCACGGGACAGCAAAACCGCACGGGCACGATTTTCCCGGATCGTCATGGATGCCCTCAACCATTTCAAGGTCATGGGTGCTCTGGCAAAGGAGCTTGGCGGCAAGGAGTGGCTGGAAACGCTCCACGGCATCCTACACCCGGACGGGGAACGGTTTGCCTTTGAATGGAGCTGGCTTGCCCCTTCCGGCCTGTCGGTTCAGGATTTTATCGCACCATCTTCCTTCCGCTTCGGTGAAGCACGGAAGTTCACGATGGCGGATAAATTCTGTGCCGTGTCCTTTCTGCAGATCAGCGCACCGGAAATGGATGACCGTATGCTCACCGAGCTGCTGGATACGGACAGCGGGCTGCTTGTCAGCCTCCATATCCGCAGCATGGACCAGAACGAGGCGATCAAAACGGTCAAGCGGAAGATCACTGACATTGACAGTATGAAGATCGACGCACAGAAAAAGGCAGTGCTGGAAGGTTTCGATATGGATATCATCCCCACCGATCTTGCCACCTACGCAGGCGAGGCAAAGAACATCCTCCGTGACCTGCAAAGCAGAAATGAGCGAATGTTCCTGATGACCTTCCTGGTGGTGAACTTTGCGGACAGCGGGCAAAAGCTGGAGAATGACCTGCTCCGTGCGGCAAGCGTGGCGCAGAAATATAACTGCTCCCTGGTGCGGCTGGACTTTCAGCAGGAGGACGGCTTCGTGTCGGCTCTGCCCCTGGGTGTCAACCGCATTAAGATACAGCGCGGGCTTACCACTTCGGCGGTGGCGGTGTTCGTTCCCTTCACCACACAGGAGATTTTCCACGGCGGCGAAGCTCTTTACTACGGGCTCAATGCCACTTCCGGCAATATGATCCTTGCTGACCGCAAAAAGCTGAAAACGCCCAACGGCATGATCTTAGGTACGCCCGGCAGCGGCAAGAGTTTTTCCGCAAAGCGTTCCATCGTGGGTGTGTTCCTGAACACAAAGGACGATATCCTGATCTGCGACCCGGAGGCGGAATATTTTCCGCTGGTGAACCGTCTGGAAGGACAGGTCATCAAAATCTCACCTACCAGCACGCAGTATGTGAACCCTATGGATATCAATCTCAATTACAGTGAGGATGATAACCCGCTGGCGCTGAAATCAGATTTTATCCTGTCGTTCTGCGAACTGGCGGCAGGCGGACGGAACGGTCTGGAGCCGGTGGAAAAGACGGTCATTGACCGTGCTGTGCGGATCGTGTACCGCCCCTATATCGCAGACCCCCGCCCGGAGAATATGCCGCTGCTGGAAGATTTGTATGACGAGATCAAACGGCAGCCGGAGCCGGAGGCGCAGCGGATCGCGGCAGCGTTGGAACTGTATGTGCATGGCAGCCTGAATGTTTTTAACCACCGTACCAATGTGGATATCAACAACCGTATTGTCTGCTTTGATATCAAGGAGCTGGGAAAGCAGCTCAAAAGCCTGGGTATGCTGGTGATCCAGGATCAGGTGTGGAACCGTGTTTCCCAGAACCGGGATCAGGGCAAATCCACCTGGTACTTCGTGGACGAGTTCCACCTTCTTCTGCGCGGTGAAGTTGGTTCCTGGAGCGTGGAGATTTGGAAACGCTTTCGCAAATGGGGCGGTATCCCCACGGGGATCACGCAGAACATCAAGGACCTGCTTTCCTCCCCGGAGATCGAGAACATCTTTGAAAACAGCGATTTTGTGTACCTTCTGAACCAGGCCAGCGGAGACAGGAAAATCCTCTGTGAGCGTCTGAATATCTCCAACCAGCAGGCGGCGCATATCAGCAACGCAGGCCCCGGCGAGGGGCTGATCTTCTTCGGCAATGTGATCCTGCCTTTTGTGGATGACTTCCCGAAGGACAATGAACTTTACAGCATTATGACAACAAAACTTGGTGAAACCGGGAAAGGAGGCGCGGCGCATGAATGATGAAAAATATGTGATTGGTAGCGGAAGTTTTCGGCTTCTGATCGGTGATTTGTATGATCTCTATTGTTATCATTTCAGTTTGACCCGCAGACTGGCGGAGGCTGCGGACGAAAAGGCACTTTTGAAAATCCAGAAAAGCGTGTCCGGCTATGAGCGCAGGATGAAGCGCCTTTGCAGGCGTTGGGGTCTACCCACGGATGATACGCCCTGGGCCTACGATACAATGGAGAAATCCATCCGGGAGCGGATGCTCCATGAATAACCTGACCCATGTGAGCCTGTTTTCCGGCATTGGCGGTCTGGACCTGGCGGCGGAGGCTGCCGGGTTTGAAACTGTCTGCCAGTGCGAGTGGGCGGATTTTCCGCACTCCGTCCTCTCCGCACGATGGCCGGATGTTCCCAGGTTCCGGGATATTACTACTTTTACGAAGGAGGCGTTTTTTGAAAAAACAGGACTTGAAACAGTTACCGTTATCTCAGGCG
>DXUR01000080.1 GCA_019417795.1 Clostridiales bacterium
TCTCCTGCTTGGGCCACTATGACGATTGAGAAAGGAAGGGCCGGTTATGAGCTGGGGTAAAGAGAGGATCGCACAGCTGCAGCTCCCCAATCCAGAAGACGATGATCCGCACCCCCGTCTGCTCTTAGAGGGGGAAGGCGTACACGCCGGGCAGGGGTTTACTGCCTTGTTCCCCGATGGGTGGCATGACATTACCCTGGAGGTGGCCTGGGAGCCGGAAGGCCCCGGCTGCTGGTACATATCCACGCCGGGATTTAAGGGTGTGTGTCCCATTGGCCTGTTTGTGAAGGTATGAAAACAATCCGGCAGATAGCCGACGAGATAGGGGTATCAAAGCAGGCGGTCTATAAGCGATACAAAGGCAAGCTGCATACGGTTTGCGCTCCGTATGCGCATACGGAGCAGGGGGTCTTGTATCTATCGGAGCAGGCTGAAACGCTGATAAAACAAGACTTTTTGAAAGCTGACCGCTCCAATGGAGCGCATACGGAGCGCCCCATTGGAGCGGTGTCGGAGCAGCTCAAAGAGGCTGATGTTGTTTCAGTCTTACAGGCTACCATTGACACGCTGCAAGAGCAGCTTGAAGTGAAAGACCAACAGATTGAAAAATTGACCGAGGCCCTGCTTGCTGCCCAGAAGACGGCGGCAGCGGCTCAGGCTCTCCATGCGGGAATGATCCAGCAGCAGTTCCTCACTAACAGGGACGAGATAGAGGAACAAGGCGAGGGGCCAGTAGAAAGGCAAGGATGGCTCAGGCGGCTGTTTCACGGATTGTTCCTGTAAAAGAAATTCTTGATAAATATAGGAAAAGTGATATAATTATAGTGGTAAGTAGGAAGTAGGCCGACGAACAGATTAAGAAAGGAAGATGATTATGATGAAGAAACTTACAAGTATTGGTCTCGTGTGTGCCATGTGTATGGCCTTGATGAGTGTGTCAGTGGCAGCGGCAGCAGAAGGGGAGGTCCCCCAGGCGGCGAATAGTGTCTCTGGTTCTACGGCAAGTGGGGCTCATGAGGTTGTCATTGAAGGAGAGCCTGGAGATATTATAGTTGTCGGGGATCTCGTGTTTGAAATCATTGACCCGGAAGAAATGGAAGAGCTTGCATCCCAGCCGGTTCCGTATGCAAGCACCACACGTTGGACGAATGTTTCCTTGTCCGGGACTGAGATGAGTAAGAAATTTGAGGTAACATCTTCTTATCCCTATGCGAAGGTATGGATTAGCAATCAGGGCAAAGGTGATATTCAGTTTACTATAACGAGAGGTTCCGATACTGGTACTCTTGTGTCCGGGTCTGATGTAACGATTAAGGCTGGAACGTCAACAAGTGTATATAGTACGAATTCGTGGCCTGCGGATGCTTACTATGCTAACTTCACTTGTGGCTCTGCAAATATGAAGGGCCTGACATCCTGCCGTGTAGCATCTACTCAACATGAACTTGATATTTAAGTGACGCGATAGGATTAAAAAGTAAGGCCCAGCAGTGAATTGATGACCTCTGGGTGAGTGCCCGTAGGCGGCGGGGCTGATGCCCTGTTCTGGGGCGACTGATGCGGCTATTGCTGTCCTCAGCCGCCCCAGGCAATCCCCGCGGGAGCGCGCAAAAGCACTTTCATACTGACGCCCCAACGGGGCGGCGGTGTGAAAGTGCTTTTGCGTTACTTTCTCCCCGGAGAAAGTAACAAAGAGGCGTTGCCCCCTTGCGGGGGCTATGGTAAGATGGGATTTGTAAGAGGTTAGGACGATAGAAAGGATGGGTGATTTTATCGGTACAACCATATCCGGCATGACGGGCCGGGGAAGTATCAGACACAACAACCGGAGCTTTTCGGCGGCGAATATAGACCGGAGCCGGACGGAGCAGAATGTGACCTACTGCAACGACGATCTGAAGCAGGTCTACCACGAGATCTTCGACGAGGCCCTGGCCGCCTACAACGCAAAAAAGAAAAAGACCAGGGATAAGATCACAGACTATTATGAGCATATCCGGCAGGGGAAGCAAGAGAAATTATTTCACGAGGCGATCTTCCAGATCGGCAACCTGGAGGACTGCGGGTGCGGCTCCCCCGGAGGGGAACGGGCGGCAGCGGCTCTCAAAGAATTTGCGGAGAGCTTCCAGGAGCGCAATCCCCATCTGCGGGTGTTCAATATGGTGCTGCACATGGACGAGGCCACGCCGCACCTCCATGTAGACTTCATTCCGGTGGCCACGGAGCAGAGCCGGGGTCTCTCCACCAGGGTTTCCATGAAACAGGCGTTGAAGCAGCAGGGCTTTACAGGTGTTGGTCGGAAACAGACCGAGTGGAAGGCTTGGATGGATCGGGAGAAGGAAGTGCTGACGGAGATCGCTCAGCAGCATGAATTTGAAATTATTTCTCTCGGCAGTAACCGGCGGCACATGGAGCTGCCGGAGTACCGGGCGGCGATCCAGGAGGCCGAGGCCGTGCAGGAGCAGACAGCGGCAGCCTTGCAGGAGCTGGCAGATATGCAGGAGAAGAAAACGGAGCTGAAGGGAGAGATTAAGTCGCTCTCCGGCACTGTGGCGGCGCTGAAGGCCGCAGAACGGGTGCGGGTGGACTTCGATACCATCCAGCCGGAAAAAACGCTCACAGGGGCTGTCAAGGGCGTTACTGTGGACCAGATCCGGCAGCTAAAGGATGTAGCTATGACTGGAGCTGCCGCAAAGCAGACGGTCGTAGATCTGAAGAAGAAAAACGCTGTGCTGGAAGAAGAAAAAGCAGAGCTGAAAAAGAAGATTCCTTCCGTCCATGAGAAGATGGAGGCGGCAGCGCAGCGTAGCCGTCTTGAAAGCCAAAATCGGCAGCTATGGAGTGAAAACGAGGAACTGAAGGAGGCGTTGGAGGAAGAACGCAGCTTTTCAGATCGGCTGCTGGAGGGCATTGATCGGGTACTGGATATGCTGGAGCGTCACCTGCCGAAGCAGCTTCTCCACCTCGTCGATAAGGCGAGAGATCTACTGCCGGAGCATCAGACTTACCGGCAGGAAAAACAGCACGAGAGAGGTCATTCTTGGGGCGATATGAGCCTGTGAAAATAGCCTGTCCGAAGGGGCTTGCAACCGGCTTTCGGACAGGCTATAATAACAGACGAAAATAGGGAATTACTGTATTGATAATATATGCCCCCCTAAGGGCCTTTGGCCCCAAAACAAAAAAGAGAAATTTTCTCTCAGAAAGGGAGAAAGTCGGAGGGGAAAAGAGGGTGTGCGGAGGGGTGTGGGAATGTGGTAAACCTGAAAGGTTTTCCATCATTTCCATGCCCCGGAGCGAGGGGGAAAAGGGGAGGTGACTTTCTCTTTAAGCCGCCGTAGGCGGCGCTCTTTGGCTCCCCTTTTCCCCCTTCCCGCCCGCAGGCGATTCCCCGCCGCAGCGGATTTTCTTTTTTGCTTCTTTTTTCTTTTCTGGATTGGAGGTATTTTTATGGCTATGGATCAGCAGACTGCTTTGGAGCGGCAGCAGGCACTTTATCGGGAGAAGAATGCCCACCTCCGGCAGTATCTGGAGCCGGTGGAGCCGTATGAGTTTTATCGAGAGATCTTCCCGGAAGGATCATTTGAGAGGAAAGGGCATTATGAAGATGCCAAGGGAAACGCTATTGCGCTGACTGTTCCAAAAAAGCAGGACAGCCGGGAAAATGGTGTAGCGTTGGAAATTGAGGGAGATGGGAAAGCTCGACGGCATTTGATTACGGACGAGCTGGAGGAACTGAGTGAGATCCAGGGCACAGATTTTACAATCATGTCCCCTATCTCATATTTTGGACGGCAGCGCCGTGGGCAGAATGCCAGGTATCTCTATGCGATGGTCTTTGACCTTGACGGTGTAGGGATGCCGCAGCTCCGGGATACGCTGCATCAGATGAACAAGGACATTATTCCCAGGGCTACCTTCGTGGTAAACAGCGGAACCGGCCTGCATCTGTATTATGTGCTGACGGAGCCGATTCCTATGTACCCGCAGAATCAGAAGATTTTGAAGGAACTGAAATACGCTCTTACCCGGCAGATCTGGAACAGGTTTACTTCGTCCATCAAGGAGCCGCAAATGCAGGGTATTTTACAGGGATTCCGTGTGGTTGGCACCAGCTCTAAGCTGGGGAAGGACTATCCTGTGGTGGCTTATCGTTATGGCGGTGCGGTGGCGCTGGAGAAGCTGCTGGACTATATCCCGGACAGCAATGGAGAGCAGCAGCGCATACAGGCACTCATGCGAAAGAGCCGCCTGTCTCTGGCCGAGGCAAAAGAGAAGTATCCGGACTGGTATGATCGCCGGGTGGTGAAGAAGGAGCGCCGGGGGCGCTGGACGGTGAAGCGGGATCTTTATGACTGGTGGCTGCACCGCATTTCAGATGAAATCAAGGTAGGACACCGTTTTTATGGCATTATGACCTTAGCCATCTATGCTAAGAAATGTAACATAGACGAAGCGGAGCTGCGCCGAGACGCTTTTGACCTGCTCAAGCCTTACGATGATATGAGTGAGGAGGACATCAACCGCTTCACAAAGGACGATATTGTGTGCGCTCTGGAGATGTTCAACGAGGACTATGTAACCTTTCCGAGAGACGACATTTCCAAGCTCTCTGGGATGACTATGCCGGTTAACAAGAGAAATTGGCGTAAACAGGCAGAGCATTTAGGTAGAGCGAGGGTTGTACAAGCGTTTGATGACCCGGATGGGAAATGGAGAAATAAGGACGGGCGACCAAAGGCTCAAAAGAAGGTCTATGAATGGCGGCAGCAGCATCCAGCCGGTCGCAAAGCGGACTGTCATCGAGATACTGGCCTTGATCCTAAGACGATTCGAAAATGGTGGGACAGCGAGCCGCCTGCGGTGAGGCAGGAGGACGGACACATGGTGGCACGGGTACGGCCGTCACAGGCGTTGAGTGATCTGCTGGTGGAGGCATTAGGCCAGGGTGAGGATTAGGGGTGGTTTCCGGCTCTGGAACGGCCCAGGAGGGCTTTTCCGGCGGTTTGAGGGTAAAACATACCACCCCCACTCTATTGCGCCCGGAAAGCCTTGTAAATCAAGGGTTTTACCACCTGTAAATGTCTACATATCGGTGTGACGCATTTGCAGAATGGCAAAGAAAAATACTTGTATTTTTCTTTGTTTTTGCATATAATATGAGTAGGAAAGGAGTGTTGGATATGGCACACACGGTCAATGTGAATTTTAAGTTGGATGAAGATGTGAAAAAAAGGATGGAACGAGCCTGTGCCGAGATGGGCCTTTCCATGAGCGCCGCGTTTACGATGTTTGCAAAAAAGGTCGGCAGGGAGTACCGTATTCCGTTTGAGATTTCGGCTGATCCGTTCTACTCGGAAAGGAACCTCCGCTACCTGGAAAGCGTTATGCAGGATGTGAAGGATGGTAAGGCTCACTTTGCCGAGCATGACCTGATTGAGGTGGACTGATGAAGCTGTTGTGGGAGGATCGGGCGTGGAGTGACTATTTGTATTGGCAGACACAGGATAAAAAGACGCTGAAACGGATCAACGCGCTGATAAAGGATATTCTGAGAAGCCCCTACCAGGGGATCGGCAAGCCGGAGCCGCTGCGGGAGAACCTGAGCGGCTGGTGGAGCCGCCGCATTGATGAAACCAATCGCATTGTTTACTATGAGCAAGGAGAGATTGTCTATATTATCTCCTGCTTGGGCCACTATGACGATTGAGAAAGGAAGGGCCGGTTATGAGCTGGAATAAAGAGAGGATCGCACAGCTTCAGCTTCCCGATCCGGCAGACGATGATCCGCACCCTCGTCTGCTCCTGGAGGGGGACGGGGTACACGCCGGGCAGGGCTTTACGGCCTTGTTCCCTGACGGGTGGCACGACATTACTCTGGAAGTGTCCTGGGAGCCGACAGGCCCCGGCTGCTGGTACATATCCACGCCGGGATTTGAGGGCGTGTGTCCTATTGGCTTGTTCGTGAAGGTATGAAAACGATCCGGCAGATAGCCGACGAGATAGGCGTATCAAAGCAGGCGGTTTATAAGCGGTACAAGGGTAAGCTGCATACGGTTTGCGCTCCGTATGCGCATACGGTACAGGGGGTCTTGTATCTATCGGAGCGGGCTGAAACCCTGATAAAACAAGACTTTTTGCAAAATGACTGCTCCAATGGAGCGCATACGGAGCGCTCCATTGGAGCAGTACAGGAGCAGTCACAAGAAGCTGGCGTCGTGGCGGTCTTACAGGCCACCATTGACACGCTGCAGGGGCAGCTCTCCGTGAAGGATCAGCAGATCGAAGAACTGAACGCAAGGCTGGCGGAGGTCAGTTCGGCGTTGCTTGCCGCCCAGCAGACAGCGGTAGCGGCCCAGGCACTCCACGCGGGAACAATGAAGCAGCAGCTTCTTTCCGGGGAGAGCGGAGCGGATCAGCAGGGCCGGGAGCCGGAGCCGGGAGGAAAGCGGAGCTGGTTTAGAAAATTTTTTGAGAATAGATAAGGAACAAAGATATAGTTATTCCGTCAATATAAGCAAGAAAGGTGGTGCTACAATGAAAAAAATAGCTTTTGTTTTGGCATGTATATTAACGATTTCTATTTGCCTTGCTGGATGCCAAGAAACAGAGTTTGATACAGGAGAAGGTACGCCGGTTTTCTCTTTGGATGCAAATGAAATAAGCGCTGTTACATTTCAAAATGGAAATACCGGGGAAAAAACAATAGTTTCCAATCGGGATGAAATAACGGAAATTGCTGATTATTTGAATGCATTTAGATATACAGAAACGCAATCGGTAAGAGGCGGTGATGGATGGAGTTCAAGAATAATTATAGATTTCAATGAAGGGGAAAGTATCTCTTTTTACTCGTTAGAAGCGGGTAAGATAATCATGGATGATACTGAGTATATACTTACAAGTTCCGAGGAAGGGAAAGTTTTTGACTTGGAGTATAATGATGAAGAACCTAATACTGCTCCAACTGGTGAAACTGAGGATATTGAAGAAGACCCTTCTTTGGTAACGAATAATGAGGGACAACTCATATCTGAGTTTTTGGATTTAGACCATACCTATTCAGAAGATGATGTTCATATAAAATTTGGATTGCCGCAAAGAACACTTAGCGGCTTTTGGGGTGATGTGTTTGTCCTGGAAGATGGTACGGAGATCATTGTTTACTATGATAACGATGGGTTGGTAGATCAGGTTAAGGTCAATTTGTTCGATGATACGGCAAGCTCCCGCAGAGGTGGTTGGTCGTCTGTTGAGTTCACTCCCACTTCATCGAATGGGAACTATATCTGTTTCCAGCACAAAAATAAAACAGATCAGAATGTTAGGGTATATCTATATCGAACTGACGAGAGTAGCAGAAATTATGTGACGATGATGTGTGTAGATGCCAACGATGTGAATAGCGAAGTTTATTATAGTCCTACCGCTGGTTTTGGCACATATAAAGTTGTGATTGAAGCCTATGTTTCTGGAGGCGAAATCTCTGGCGATGTGGTGGTTAACCAATGTAAGAACGCTCCTGCTGATCCTTTGGAATGAGAGAACGACAAGCAAATCCGAAGACACCACACTTGCGAGGAAGCAACCACTGCCCCCTGGGGAGCCGGCCGGGAGCGGCGGGAAACCGCAGCGGCCGGCAGCTCCGGCGATCCCCCGCGGGAGCGCGCAAAAGCACTTTCATACTGCCAGCCCCGAAGGGGCGGCGGTGTGAAAGTGCTTTTGCGTTACTTTCTCCCCGGAGAAAGTAACAAAGAGGCGTTGCCCCCTTGCGGGGGCTATGGTAAGATGGGATTTGTAAGAGGTTAGGACGATAGAAAGGATGGGTGATTTTATCGGTACAACCATATCCGGCATGACGGGCCGGGGAAGTATCAGACACAACAACCGGAGCTTTTCGGCGGCGAATATAGACCGGAGCCGGACGGAGCAGAATGTGACCTACTGCAACGACGATCTGAAGCAGGTCTACCACGAGATCTTCGACGAGGCCCTGGCCGCCTACAACGCAAAAAAGAAAAAGACCAGGGATAAGATCACAGACTATTATGAGCATATCCGGCAGGGGAAGCAAGAGAAATTATTTCACGAGGCGATCTTCCAGATCGGCAACCTGGAGGACTGCGGGTGCGGCTCCCCCGGAGGGGAACGGGCGGCAGCGGCTCTCAAAGAATTTGCGGAGAGCTTCCAGGAGCGCAATCCCCATCTGCGGGTGTTCAATATGGTGCTGCACATGGACGAGGCCACGCCGCACCTCCATGTAGACTTCATTCCGGTGGCCACGGAGCAGAGCCGGGGTCTCTCCACCAGGGTTTCCATGAAACAGGCGTTGAAGCAGCAGGGCTTTACAGGTGTTGGTCGGAAACAGACCGAGTGGAAGGCTTGGATGGATCGGGAGAAGGAAGTGCTGACGGAGATCGCTCAGCAGCATGAATTTGAAATTATTTCTCTCGGCAGTAACCGGCGGCACATGGAGCTGCCGGAGTACCGGGCGGCGATCCAGGAGGCCGAGGCCGTGCAGGAGCAGACAGCGGCAGCCTTGCAGGAGCTGGCAGATATGCAGGAGAAGAAAACGGAGCTGAAGGGAGAGATTAAGTCGCTCTCCGGCACTGTGGCGGCGCTGAAGGCCGCAGAACGGGTGCGGGTGGACTTCGATACCATCCAGCCGGAAAAAACGCTCACAGGGGCTGTCAAGGGCGTTACTGTGGACCAGATCCGGCAGCTAAAGGATGTAGCTATGACTGGAGCTGCCGCAAAGCAGACGGTCGTAGATCTGAAGAAGAAAAACGCTGTGCTGGAAGAAGAAAAAGCAGAGCTGAAAAAGAAGATTCCTTCCGTCCATGAGAAGATGGAGGCGGCAGCGCAGCGTAGCCGTCTTGAAAGCCAAAATCGGCAGCTATGGAGTGAAAACGAGGAACTGAAGGAGGCGTTGGAGGAAGAACGCAGCTTTTCAGATCGGCTGCTGGAGGGCATTGATCGGGTACTGGATATGCTGGAGCGTCACCTGCCGAAGCAGCTTCTCCACCTCGTCGATAAGGCGAGAGATCTACTGCCGGAGCATCAGACTTACCGGCAGGAAAAACAGCACGAGAGAGGTCATTCTTGGGGCGATATGAGCCTGTGAAAATAGCCTGTCCGAAGGGGCTTGCAACCGGCTTTCGGACAGGCTATAATAACAGACGAAAATAGGGAATTACTGTATTGATAATATATGCCCCCCTAAGGGCCTTTGGCCCCAAAACAAAAAAGAGAAATTTTCTCTCAGAAAGGGAGAAAGTCGGAGGGGAAAAGAGGGTGTGCGGAGGGGTGTGGGAATGTGGTAAACCTGAAAGGTTTTCCATCATTTC
>DXUR01000800.1 GCA_019417795.1 Clostridiales bacterium
GCGGCTATATCCTTTGCGGTAAACTTGCTTTTTCCGCTCTTGCGGCAGAACCACTGCATGGGCTTTGTCATCATGGATCTTGCGTAGTAATCCGTCAGCCTGTCCACCTCTGGGTGTTGCGGCATGGAGAGAATGAACGCGCCGAGCATTGCGCAGTTGACGATGTTCATCTTGAAGCGGTCCGCTTTTTCAAACTCCGGCAGCCTGCGGATGATCTGCCGGTATTGTGGCTTTGCCTTTTTCGTGATGGCTCTTGCGGTGGCTGCATCATAGCCCAGCACAGCGGTCAGCTGCTTTTGAAAGGAGCCAGCAAACAGCACCCACATTCCCATGGGCATTCCGGCATACTTCATTGCAGATACCTCCCGGCTTCCGCTTCCAGTGCCTGCCATACCGGGTAGGCTGCGCCGTTCGCATCGAAAAATTTCTTAAGATCCCGGTTCAGCGCACTCATTTCGTCGATGGCGTTCATGGCATGGTCGGAGGCGCAGAGTTTTCCCAGCGAGGTGGCGCACATCAGCTTGAAAAAGCGCAGGCAGGTCTTGCGGTATTTCTCCCCTTCAAAGTCTGCATCCTCCTTGGGCAGAATGGTGTGCCCGGCATCTCGGATGGCGCGGTATCCCTCGATGTTGGCATCCAGCACACGGTTCAGGTACGCGGTATCTCCCCTGAGCTTTTTCAGGTCGCCGTCTGTCTTATAGCAGGCGAAGGCCGCAGGCATCACAAACGCGGCATGGCAGAGCAGATAGTCCTCCATGTTCGGCTCGTAAACAACCTTATATTTTGTGCCGTGGAAGATGCGCCCGATCAGCTGTTTATTGGAGATTGCACCCGGCAGCTGTCCGATGGTGATCTTTTTCAGGTCGATGGAGACCACCCGGTCAGCCTCCCGATGCCCGGCAGAAAGCGCAAAGGCAAACAGGACGTTCTTTTCCGGCAGTGCCGCCGCCAGCGCCCTCGCCTGCACATTGTTCCCCACAAAAACGATGTTCTTCGTCCGGTTCGCCCGCAGCGTGTCCAGAACGGAATCCAGCTGTGTATAGCGCAGGACCACAAAGATCACATCGTACATTGCATCCGGTGCAAGCTCCGTCACCACCGGAATGCGGCTGACCGAGGTGCGGAGCGAAAATTTGTCCTTGATCCGCAGGCCGTTCTGCCTGATCTCCGCAGCCCAGTTTCCCCGCGCAAGCAGAGTGACATCCTTTCCGGCGCGCAGCAGATTTCTTGCCAGATTGCACCCCAGAACGCCTGCACCATATACCAGAATTTTCATTTCTTGCCTCCAAATCCGATCTTCACGATCTGCATTTTCATCCCGTTGTCCCCGACCTTGGCGAGAAATCGGAAAAAGCCGCTGACGGAAGGGTCTTTCCGATTACTGTACTGTCATCATTGTCGCCAGTACCGCCGCTATGACTGCCATGCCCACCGTGCCGAACAGCCACTTTTTCTGCTTGTCTTTTGCAGTAATGTAGGGCTTCAGATCCTCCGTTCCGAGGATCGTCCATGCGTTCGTGTGCCCCACCCAGTAGCCGTCAACCAACAGGCGGTCCATGAGATTCATAACGGACAAGATGACGAGTAACTGCCAGAAACCCTGAACAAAGCCCTTTGCACCGTTTATCCCATAGACGCAGACCAGCACATAGGCGATGTAGCCGGGAATGCATACCGCTTTGAAAATCAAAGCATTTCGCTTTATTTTTTCGCGTGTTGTAAGTCCCAGCTTCACGCACCGCTGCTGCACCGCCGGGCTGTAAAGATGCACCATCCCAACAGCCCCTTTGCAGATGCCCACAGCACAGACAAGAACCAGCAAAGCCCCCAGCCCAAGACCTTCCAGAATCACCTGTAAAAGCATTACTTATTCCTCCTGTATCCGTTTTCATCCCGGTATTCGGGATGTTCCTTTACGTATGGATCCTTATCGCCGCAGATGGTATAGTCGCATCGGCAGCCGTCCACGCAGGTGGTCGTCCGCAC
>DXUR01000801.1 GCA_019417795.1 Clostridiales bacterium
CCAATACCTACGGCATTTATCCCTCGGAGATCGCGGCGCTCCAAAAGGACTATGCCGACCTTTGGGAGCCGCTGTCCGAGCTGCTGAAAAAGCTGTCAAAGATTGTTTCTTTTTAAAAAGGGGTTGTCTCACTAAAAAGAGGCAACTCCTTTTTGGTGCAAAAAAAGCATTCGGACTATGAAAACCCGAATGCCTGCGGTAGAATGTAACTACCATGAAAACAAACTTGCCGCAGACAGATTATACAACAATGACGAATGGATTTCAACTGGTCATGCCGCTGGACTGCGAGGTAAACATCGAGAAGAATGCACCGGTGAGACTGCTCAACGCCGTCATGGAAAGGATGGATTACAGCAAACTGTATGCGGCGTACTCCCGGCTTGGGAGAATCGAGTATTCACCGAAGATTCTGCTGAAAATCATGGTGTATGGGTATATGCGCAAGCAGATATCCAGCCGTGCGCTTGAAGCATGCTGCCGAGAAAACCTGCACTTCATCTATTTGCTTGAGGGGCAGTGTGCGCCGGATCACAACACCATCAACCGATTCAGAAAGAATATTCTAACACAGGAAGCCGGGCAGGATATTCTGCGTCAGCTTGTTATTATGCTGCACGAAAGAGGACTGCTCAGCCTTGAAGCGGCTTTCATAGATGGCACAAAGATTGAAGCAAATGCGAACAAGTACAGTTTTGTCTGGAAGAAAGCAACAGCCAAAAAGACAGACAAGTTGCTGAAGAGAATCCATGAAGAGCTTCCCGCAAAGCTGAAAGAGGTCGGAATTCGCTTCTATATTCCGGAAAAGATCGCTGTTCGGCAGTTGAAGAAACTTCGGAAAAGAATCTATGCGCGGATTGACGCGGATGGGATTGTATTGGTTTCAGGCAAAGGAAAAAGGAAAACGCCGATTCAGCGACTGAGTGAATGGATAGATCAATGTCTTGCCAAACTCAAGCAGTACACAAAAGATATTCACATCTGCGGAAATCGGAACAGCTTCAGCAAAACGGACCATGACGCAACCTTTATGCACATGAAAGAGGACTACATGAGAAACGGGCAGCTCAAGCCTGGATACAATGTCAATGTGGCAACATGCAGCGATTTTATCATCGGGAGCTACATTTCTTCTGACAGAAATGACGTGCATACGCTGATTCCGTTTATGGAGCAGCTCAGGAAAAACTACGCAGGAAGGAATATCGGCAGCGTTGTGGTGGATTCCGGTTACGAAAGCGAAGAGAACTACTGCTGGTTTGAAGCACATCCCGAAACGGAGCTGTATGTAAAGCCAAGCAACCGCGAGGCAGCCAAGCACAGAAAATACAGAACCGATATCAGCCGCCGTGAGAATATGGCCTATGACGCTCAAACAGACACCTATACCTGTGCCAATGGAAAGCTGCTGCAGAAAACGCAGGAAAAGAAAACGCATACAGCCTCGGGGCTGGAAATCACCACATCGGTCTATGAATGCAGCGAATGCGACGGATGCCCACTTAAAGAAAAGTGCATCCGTGCATGCGGCAGTAAGAAGCCCCTGGAAGAACGATACAAAGTCATCTATGTGTCAAAACGCTTTGCCAGACAGCGGCAGGCTATGGAAGCAAAGATCTCCTCTCCCAAGGGATGTTTGCTTCGGGTGAACCGTTCCATTCAGGCTGAGGGCAACTTTGCGTATGTGAAGCAGGATCTTGATTTCAGGCGTTTTCTGCTTCGGGGCAATATGAAGGTTGCTGCTGAATGGCTGTTGTTCAGCCTCGCCCTCAACATTCTCCATCTGCACCATAAAATCCAAAACAGACGCTTGGGAAGCGATCTGAAGATTCCATCATCTTTTCCTGCCGGTTTATAACTCATTCCACTTGGAATTCCTTATGAAAATAATTCCTTGAGTGCCGTTCTTTCTGCACTCTGTTTTCGTTTGCCCAAAAATGTTACGGAAAAAGGCGCTGCCTCTCATGGCCTGCTTTAGCC
>DXUR01000802.1 GCA_019417795.1 Clostridiales bacterium
ATTTCATATCGCGGAGTGGAGCAGTTGGTAGCTCGTCGGGCTCATAACCCGGAGGCCGTAGGTTCGAGTCCTGCCTCCGCAACCAGAAAGTCCTGATTTCTTGCGAAATCAGGACTTTTTCCGCACTTTTGCGCCCAATAACTTACTTGCTGTTTTTTCTGACCCAAACGCTGACCCCAACGGGAGCGGGTAGCGGAAAGCATCAGACAGCACAGGAGAGGATATTCCCCATCGTTTGTGCCGCTTTGAGCTGGGCGTCAGTGGTCACATGGGCGTAGGTGTCCAGCGTGAACCCCGCCGAGTAGTGACCCAGCATACTGCTGACGGTCTTGACGTCCACGCCGTTTTGCAAGGCCATGGTTGCGAAGGTGTGGCGGAGGTCGTGAAAGCGGATGCGGGGCAGCCCAGCCCGTTTCAGAACCCGCTGGAGCATGTGCAGGACGCTGTCCGGTGACATGGGGCCTCCGGCGGGGGACGGGAATACCCATTCGCTGTTGCCCGTTTTTCTTCTTTGTTGCATCAGAACGTCTATCGCATCCGCCGACAGGGGCAGTGTGCGGTAGGCGTTTTTCGTTTTCAACGGTGCCTCGACTACCTTGCTGTTCTGCCGTGAGATGGCCCGTTGGATTTTCAGTACGCCACGGTCAAGGTCTATATCCGTCCATTTCAGCCCCAGCAGCTCGCCCCGCCGAAGTCCGGTAGCGAGGTCGAGGTAGTAGAGCTCGTACACGCCGCTGTCCCTGGCCTCCTGGAAGAAGGTGCTGAGTTGATCCGAGGTCAGCGTTTTCATCTCTTTGTGCTCGACTTTTGGCAGGGCGCAGCCCTGTGTGGGGTTGCGGGTTACCAGTTTCTGCTCCATAGCGAGATTGTACGCCGAGCCAATCATCTGGTGGATGTTCCGCACTGTTTTGGGAGCCAGACCTTTCGGTTTTTTCTTGACCTCGATACGGTCTACTCGGCCACCATCCAGCAGGTGCTTGTAGAACCGCTGCAAGTCCAGCGAGGTCAACTCTGCCAGCGGAACGCTGCCGATCTGCGGCTTGATGTGGTTCTTGAGGAAACCTTGCGAGGTCTTGAACGTGGACGGGCGCAGCTTGATTTTTGCGTAGTTTTCCAGCCAGACTTCCAGCCATGTTCCCATGGTGTAAGATTTCGCTTTGCCATAGTCGATGCCGACATTTTCCTCAATGGCTTTTTTTAGCTTCTCCTTGACCTCGGCCTGTGTCTTGCCCAGCACATTTTTGATGATGGCCTTGCCTGTCTCTGGATCGTGACCGACTGTGTAGCGTCCCTCCCATCGACCGTCCTTTCGTTTTCGGATGTTCCCTTCCCCGTTCGCTCGTCTTTTCGGCATAAAATCAGCCCCTTTCGACAACGAACAATACCGTAACCAAGGGAACAAAGCTACCCGAAAGTCGAACTGTTATTAGAAAGTTATCATTTGCCCCTCGGAGTCGTGCCGCCTTATCTTTGCCTATTGCGGTACAATTTCTGCGCTGCCGGGGCGTTCTCCTTATTTGGTACAAAATAAGCATAGCATCCGAAGCGTATATGAAGTCTCGGAGGCTATGCTTATTTTTGTTATAATGGGAGAGCAATGGATGGACGGTCTCTTTGATGAGCCAAGCGCTCGAGCTGTAAACAGTCCTCCGCCCTCTTGTTATAAAGATTCGATTGAGCAGGTTGCTCCGGCTATGCCGCGTGCGCGTCACGAACCAATTTGAATCGTAATAAGCCGGTGCGGAAGCATTGCAATATTTTATCAGGAAAGAAGGAATGCCCATGCTCAGTATCGGGATCGATGTGTCCAAAGGAAAAAGTACCGTGTGCGGAATGAAGCCGGGGGGAGAAATCGTGTACACTCCATTTGAAATTCAGCACACGAGGGAAGGGATGTCAGAGCTCGTATCACTGCTGCGCGGCAGCGGCGAAGAGGTTCGTGCCGTTTTGGAAAGCACCGGCAGCTACCATTGCCC
>DXUR01000803.1 GCA_019417795.1 Clostridiales bacterium
ATGTAGGAATAGGGCACCGACCGTTTGGCCGGTGCTCTATTGATATATGAGCCATCTATAAGTCAATAGTGATTACCAGCCGTCCTCCTATCACCGGGAGGGCGGCTTTTTGCGTTCAGATAGAAAAATATTTGAGAATTTTCTCGAAAACACCCCCACAAACGGCGCCCCTTATTCAGAGTAAGTGAAGGGAGAAATATTTTTGTGGGGAATTTTGAAAAGTACCCTGCCAAACGGCACCCCTTATTCAGAGTAAGTAGAAGAACTTTTGAAAAGTTGAGAGGATTTTTCAAATTACTTTGCCAAAATCTCAAAAAATATCCCAATTGGTTAGTAGGAGGGGCACTTAAAAAATTTTTCTAAAACCCATTTGTTATTTGCCCGAAAAGTTCCCAGTTGATTAGTAGTAGGGTTCGCAGAAAAATTCTCAAAAGTTTTTTCGTTCAAATCCGAAAAAATTTCCCAGTTGGTTAGTAGAGAGGCTTTCAAAGGAAATTTTCAAAATTTCTTCGTACAAATCGAAAAATTTTTCCCAGTTGATTAGTGAGGGGGTCTATAAAATGCCTTTCTCGCTGGCTACCTATTGAGGGGACTGTCTCCCTGTGTACCTTGAAAATTGAATCGCCGCCTCCAAAGGATATGCTTCCGGCAAGTGACGCCACGACTTCCCGAAAAAGGAACGAGCGCATCAAAGAAGCGATACGCCGTGGTGAGACTCCGGGGCAGGAACGATACAGATGAGCGGCAGCAAGCAAAAATTACCGCAGAAATGCGGTTTCAGAACAAGCAAAGGAGGTTCAAACCTATGAAGAAAGGAGAGCTCAGAGAGCTTTATCAGATGATGTTTCCGGAATACCCGGACATCGTGACCGTCAAAGAGCTTCGGGAGATGCTGGGCATCAGCCGCAAGCTGGCCTACAAGCTGATCGACTATGGGTACATCCACGCCGTGAAGATCGGCACGACGCTGAAGATCCCGAAAATCAGCGTCATCAACTATGTAATGGAGAAAGAGGTGAAGAAGGCTGGATGAGATCAAACGCCTGACGCCCGCCCAAAGGGCACGCTGTAACCGGTTAATCCGGCGGCTGTGCGCCAACTATGATGGCGGCAATTGCATGCCGCTGGACGACGGCGAGGGCTGTGTGTGCGTGCAGATGATTTCTTATTCGCTGCTGTGCAAATACTTCCGGCGGGCGGTTCTGCCCGCCGACAAGGCACTCTATGCCGACATTTACCGGCAGCGCACACGGCTCTGCGACCGATGCGGAAAGCCCTTTGCACCCGGCAGCAACCGGCAGAAATACTGCCCGGAATGCGGGCGCTCCATCCGGCGCAAGCAGAAGGCGGACTCGGCCAGGCGGCGGCGCAGCGTCGAACATTAAGCGTCTGAAAAGCCTTGATTTCCAAGGCTTTTGGGATAGCAAAGCGGGGGTGGGTGACCGTTTCCATCCGCCCCCGCCAAAATCCACTTTTAACATTCTACAAAGGAGAAAAATCTATGAACAACAAACTGAAAACCGTGGACGCAGAGACCCTGCTGTCCACGCCGATGAGCAAGACGATGTTCATCGTAGACGGCCTTATTTCGCAGGGTGTCAATGTCATCAGCGGTGCCAGCAAGATCGGCAAAAGCTGGCTGATGCTGTGGCTGGGGCTGCAAGTGGCGCAGGGAAACTCTATTTGGGGGCTGCCTACACTGCAATGCGATGTGCTCTATCTGAGCCTTGAGGACACCCAGCGCCGCATCAAAGACCGACTCTACAACCTCACCGACAGCGCCCCGGACAACCTGTATTTTGCCGTGACCTCCGGGCTGATCGGCGGCGGGCTGGAGGAGCAGATCACGGATTTCCTGACCGAGCATCCCGCCACCAAGCTGGTCATCATTGACACGCTGCAAAAGGTGCGGGACTCCAAAGGCAGCGCCGGAAAAGCGGGAATGTACGGCAACGATTACGATGACATT
>DXUR01000804.1 GCA_019417795.1 Clostridiales bacterium
GGAGAGAACGTCACCCTTGCACCACACCAGTGCAAATACGACGCAGCCGAACACCAGACCGATGCCAATGCCGGTGAACATGGACTGCTTAGCGCGTTTTTTATTGCCAGCACCCACGTTCTGGGACACAAAGGATGCCATGGACTGCATCAGAGAACTGGGGATCAGCATGGCAAAATTAACGATCTTGCACGCCACACCGTAGCCGGAAGATGCCTCCAGCCCCAACCGGTTGACGAAGGCGCAGAGCGCCAGAAAGGAAAGCTGGGTCAAAAACTCCTGCAAAGCCAGCGGCAGACCGATGCCCAGAAATTTTTTGCACTGGGGGTTCAGCTTGAAATCAGAGCGATGGATTTTGAAGGGCAGCTCCTTCTTCAGCAGCATTGCGATTGCACAGATTACGCTGACGGCTTGCGCTGCTACCGTAGCAATGGCGGCACCGGCAGCATCCAGATGAAAACCAGCCACCAGCACCAGATCGCCAATAACATTCACAATGCACGCCACCAGCACAAAGATCAGCGGAGAGCGGCTGTCGCCCAGACCGCGGAAAAGAGCCGAGAGCATATTATAGGCTACAATAAAGAAGATGCCGCTGCCGCAAATGCGCACATAGCTGACGGTCAGGTCTAGGGCTTCGGCAGGAGCCTGCATCAGACTGGAAATAAGCCGTGCAAAAAACACCAGCACCACGAACAGTGCAGCTGCCAGAAGGGTGAACACAATAGCTGCCCCGCCAATGACTTGCCCGATGTACTGCGGTCGTTTTTCGCCCAGATAGCGGGCAATGAGCACTGTGATGCCCATGGCAAGCTGGGTGACAACAAAGGTGACGAGGTTGAGCACCTGACTACCGGTGGAAACCGCAGACAAGCCTGAAGTGGAGCCAAAGCGCCCCACTACCAGAAGGTCTACTGCGCCGTAAGCGGCCTGCAGCACCAGCGCACCCAGAATGGGCAGCATGAAAAAGGCGAGCTTTGGCAAAATGCGGCCTTGGGTAAAATCGGTCTTATCGTTTTTCAAGAGAATCTTTCCTTTCGCGCATAATAGTATGGAATTTTTTCAGCGTTTGGATGGTGCACGCTGCATCCTCCTCGGAAATGCCGTCCAGATACGGGAGCAGTTGCGAGAAGTAGTCCGTATTGTACTTCTGGGAAAGCGCTTGCCCGCTCTCGGTGAGGAACAGATAGGTCACGCGGCCATCTTCAGCGGATACCTGTTTCCTCAGATACCCTTTGTGCTCCATCTCTTTTACGGTACGGGTCACACCGGGGCGGGGCAGGTTCAGCGCATCGCTGAGATCAGAGATCTTCGGCTGGATGCCACGGGTCTGCAATTTCTGAATAACATCCAGACACTGGATATAGGAGGATGTCACGCCCTCCGGCAGGGCAGGCAGCATCTCCCGTGCCCGCTTTGCCAGATAGCAGGCATCCAGCAACTGCTTGATCAGTTCGATGGTCATAATGAAATTCCTCTCCAAACGATTATCAAAGATAATTAACATTGATAATTATATAGAACTGCCCGGGAATGTCAAGTCTTTTTGAAAAATCGGAGATGTCGGCAGCTTTGAGGCATCTGCTTCCGGCATACCATTCTAGAGGGTGTTTGAGCGAATACAGTCTGAACCATGGATTAGAAGATCAAATACAAAACAAAAACAGGGTGCGTCCCTGAATAGGACGCACCCTGCCAGCGTAATTCACGATTTGATTCGTTGGCAACAACCGTGAATTGCATATCGCAAACAGGTCGTTGAGAATTGCTCTGCTTGTAAAACTTGCGATTAAAGCCACAGATAACAGCGATATGTACAACAGGGCGTTCCCCGTCGGGAACGCTCTGCTTTTCTTTGCTGGGGGCATGATGAGCCTGCTCCGCCTGCCATGCAGCAAACTCCCGCTGGCCTTCCTCGCTGTTCCAGCAGGCAAGGATGGCCGGGTAGAATGCCCGTGCCA
>DXUR01000805.1 GCA_019417795.1 Clostridiales bacterium
CCGCAAACCATAACTCAGGTGGGCAAAGTTCCTCGATGGAGAAGCCGTGAATCTCGTTCCGAAAGAAGGGCAGAAAGCCGTATTGTTCGACGGCGGCAATCAGATCATCACTGCTCCGCAGCAATGCCTTTTGTTCATTCTCTTTCATTCTGTGTACTCCAAGCCTTCCTCTGCGCACCAGCGGATCGCAAGCTCTCGATACGCCTCCGCCAGATAATCATACCAACGCTGTTCCAGCCCGTGATAGCGCACAGACTGTTTGAAGCGGCGGAATGCGCCTTTTCCCCGGATGGCATAGGCAAGTTCCTCCTGTGCCTTTCCGGGAGGGAGCCGGTCAATGAAATCCTCCATGATGCGGTATTGATGAATCTCACACTTGGTCGGAAAGCGAAGAAACCGCTCCGGCGTATTTTCCATTTCAGCAGCAAGAGCTTTGTCTTCCTCCGTCATATCAGTCATCAATGGATCGGCAAGATAAACGGTCTTGCCGGTCTTTGTGTCCCAGAAGCTCGTGAAGACTTCATTTGCTTCTTCGATTGCCTGAATGACCTGTTTTAATGGGATCGTCATTTTCCGCAGCACCTCTTGTATTTCTTGCCACTGCCGCACGGACAGGGATCATTGCGTCCGACCTTCTTCTGTTTCTCCGGCTGGGGAGCGGAGGGCTTGATGTCTGCAAGCTGTTTCAGAAGGTCAAAGCGCAATGCCTCGCTGGGCAGCTCCATTGTGAGGATCTGCTTGCGGAAGTTTTCAATGTCCATTTCGCCGGTTTGGAGGGATTTTCGGATGTTCGGACCAAGAGAGAGCGACTTGAAGCGTTCCTCCGGAGGCGTCATCTGCATCATCTCATCCGGTGTGTAGCCACGGTTGCAGGGCATCCGCGTCGTATTGCTGAATTTGCTGTAAAGTTCAACAAACCGATTCATGTCCCGATCAGACCGGAAGCGGATGTTCCTTTTATCGAAGTGACTTAGAACGCCCTCCACACTGCCCGAAACAGACCGGACG
The DNA here is from genome assembly GCA_019417795.1 of Clostridiales bacterium. The sequence goes on from DXUR01000805.1 coordinate 1,009, forward strand.
CCGTAGAGAAGATCGTCAAAGGCATCTTCCAGTTTGTCGCCGCTCAGACCAAGCCGCTCTTCCATAAAACGGCGGAGCGCAGTCTTTTCCGGAGTGTCCTCGCAGTAGAAGGGATCGTCGTATTCCAGCAGATGCTTCTTGTCAGGCACATAGTAAGGCTTTTCCTGCTGGCTGCGCTTCGTCTCTATGAAAAGGTCAATGGACTCCCCAATCAGTGTGACATCAATGATCTCGCGGTCAAGCGGCTTTGTGTGCCTGACATCTGTGTAAAGCTCATCTCCGCCCAGAATGTAGTAGTCCTCGCACTCATGACGGGCGATCTCTGCAAAGGCAAGAAATTCATCTTCCGTTACCAGCTTCGGGCTGAGGGAGAAAACAATCTCCTTTGCCTTGTGCAGCGGAATGATACCGTAGAGGTTTGCCATCGCATTGAAATATTTGCGCAGGAGGCGCGAGGTCGTGTCCTTCAGCGGGATTTCCCGATACCGGGCGTTCAGCTCCCGGCGTGTGTATTCCTCCGGAAACTCGATGTACTGTTCCTTGCTCATGCCTCTTCTTCCTCGATAATTCCGTAGTCAATCAGGACGTTCTCTTCGGCGTACTTCGGGCAGACAATACCCATCATCTCATACCGATAACGCCTCACCCGGCGAAACGACTTAACCGCCTCCGGTGCATAGGCGGCAGTCTCGCAGTGCGCATACTCCGGCATTTCCGCAAGATCATCCCGAACGGCACGGATAAGCGCGTCCGCCACATCATCAATGCTCTTGCCGGTTTCCACGGCAACCAGTTCATGCTTCCGGACTGCCTTATCCAGATCACCGGGGGAGCGAAACAGCTTGTATTTCATATCATTGCCCGTCCTTTCTCTCTATCGGTCTGTCTATTCTTCCTGAAATCTGTTCTTTAGGGACGCAATCATCGCTTGCGCGGCAATGCTCAGATACAA
>DXUR01000806.1 GCA_019417795.1 Clostridiales bacterium
AGTCAACAAGAAAACTTACGATGGGGAGCCTGTTCGATGGCATCTCCGGTTTCCCCCTGGCTTCGGTGCGGTGCGGCATCGAGCCGATCTGGGCCAGCGAGATCGAATCGTTCCCTATACTGGTATCAAAAATACGTTTCCCACGCATGGAGCAGATGGGAGACATCACAAAACTGAACGGTGCATATCTGCCGCCTGTGGACATCATCTGCGGGGGCAGCCCGTGCCAGGACTCAGCGTGGCCGGAATGCGTGCCGGATTGAACGGTGCGCGTTCCGGCCTCTTTATGGAACAAATACGAATCATTCAGGAGATGCGAGATGCAGACAGAAAATCTGGAAGGACAGGAATTCATATTCGGCCGAGATTCGGGATTTGGGAAAATGTCGTCGGCGCTCTCTCAAGTGGGCGGGACGCTGAAACGGGTCAAAAAAAGCCTGGGGCGGATTTTCAAAAAGTCCTCGAAGCGTTCCTCCAAGTTGAAGAACCACACCTTCATGCTGTTAGACCTGAGACCGGGCGCTGGGAATATGCTGGGGGCATATTGGGAGTACGATCCTCCGTGGCTTGGGTCATTTGGGATGCTCAACACTTCGGAGTGCCCCAAAGACGCCGTCGAGTGTTCCTTGTGGCAGATTTTGCAGGCTACAGCGCCATCCCGATACTCGCTATCCCAGACAGCGTGCCTGGGTATCCTGCGCCGCGCAGAGTGCCGCGGCAAATCGCTGCCACCCTTATTGGAAGCGGCTTTGCGTATGCAGGCAGGGCTTGACCCGCCCGCGCCCATATCCGGCGAAGCGAAAGCTTATCATATCAACCAACGCAGCGAAGGCATTGACCTGGACGGTGTGTCCGGCGCATTGATGGCGACGCAGAACCTTCAAATGCAGACCTTTATTGCCGGTTTCTCTGCCGGGGCAGGTGCAAGCGCCGGAACCATCGGATATCAGGAGGACGTAGCGCCCACCCTGAAAGGCAGCCCCAGCGGGAACTGTATGCCCAGCATCCTCTGCATCAGTGATCAGGGTGGGCAGATCATGGAGTGCAGCGAAAATATCACCGGCACCCTCCGGGCACAGGAGCATGGACATCAGCCTTTAGTGCTGCGTCCGGGAAAGCCTTTACTGTATGAAAACTATGGAATAGACAGCCGCTATACAGGCCCCCATAAGGTAGCACCAACGCTTTCAGCCAGAATGGGTACGGGCGGTTTGAACACCTCGCTTGTTCAACAGGTGCCGGAGGAGGTCATCTGCATTGCAGGCAACGCCATTGACCGCCAGCCGCAAAACGGCGGCAACGGCTTCGGCTGGCAGCGGGACATTTCCTATACCCTGACCACCTCGTATCGCCACAGCGTCTATGCCCGCCAGAGGGTGGATCAGTTCAGGGATGACGAGATCGCCTCCACGGAGAGCGCGCGGCAGCACAAGGACGCTACAGACCTTGTCTGCCAGCCGCCCTCTACCTGGAATGCGGATTGCCGGAATCTCATTCGCCGCCTCACACCGCTGGAGTGTGAACGGCTCCAGGGCTACCCGGACGGTTGGACCGATGTCCCCGGCGCTTCGGACTCCGCGCGCTACAAAGCCCTCGGCAACAGCGTCGCCATCCCCTGCGTGGAATACCTCATGCAACGGGTGGCTATGGTCATTACGCTTGATTTGGAATGGGATTTTTAGTTGGCTTTGGTAATAGCTTTCACACTTGCTTTCGGGTATCTTGGCTTTACCATCAAAGTGACTGGAGGAACTGCTATGGCAGAAAAAACGCGCAACCTCTGCGCTGAAATTCCTTTGGAGCTGCATACCAAAGTACGGCAGCGACAGGCGGAATCTGGCGAGACACTGAGCCGGTACATGACTGCGCTCATCACCAAATTTTATGAAATGGAGGAAAATGCGAAGATGGACAAGGACAATGTGAGGACGGTGGCGTTTCAGGTGCCCACCGAGCTG
>DXUR01000807.1 GCA_019417795.1 Clostridiales bacterium
ACAGGTCCATGCTGGAGGTGATCTTGGCGATCTGAGCACCTGCGTTCACACTGTCGCCGTTGTGGACATACAGCTCCTGAATCGTACCGCTGATGGAAGCCACGGGGTTCAGCGCCTCCTTGGCCTGCTGATAGGCCATTTTGGCCTGCGCCACGGAAATCTCCGCCCGATCCACATTGTTCTGGGCGTCGCTGCTGTTCAGAGCAAACAGCAGATCCTCCTTATTCACCAAATCGCCCAACTCAAAGGGCGCGTTTTCGATCTCGCCGGAGATCAGGGTGGTGACGTTATAGGAATCTGCGGGCTTCAGGGTCGCCGTACCGGTGACGGACAGCGTCAGATCCTGCCGGGTGGCCTGAGCCACCAGATAGCTACCGCCGAGATAGGCGTTTGCCTTTTTGGATGCTCTGGCCATGCACCCCGCCGCCAGAGCGGCGATCACAACCGCAGCTGCAGCAATCTTCATCCACCTCTTCGCTTTCTTGCTCTTGGGAAAGCCGAATTTCTTCTTCGGCTCTGTTTCAGATGTGGGCACAGTCTGCCCTGCCTTCGTTTCCTTCATCAGTTCTTCCATATAGACAACTCCTTTATGAACGCTGTGCGGGGTGGGTCTTTGCCCCCATGCCCCGCCGCAGAATTTCCAACGCGCGCTCCAGCTTTTCCCGGTCCTCCGGGTCGGTCTCAGGCCGAATGCCGTTATACATGATGGGGACTATCAATACAATAAGCATCCTCAGAATGCAGTTCAGGTCCTCCGGCTCCCGCAGGTCCAGCAGATCCGGGTTCACGCAGCCCTCCATCCGCTTCAAAATGTGATCCGGGTCCAGAAACTCCAGCAGGCCGCCCTTCTGCAAGCCGTCGTTGCGGTTGACGATGGCGGACATCATACCCATGCCCCCCAAACTGCGGTCCGCTGACCGGCGGCTCTGAAGATGATCGTACATGGCCGGCAGGGCTGCGAAGATGTCGCCACCCTGACTGCGAAGCACCTCCTCAAACACCATAAGCATCTCGTTGATGCTCTCCTCCATCAGATAGTGGAACAGGTCCTCCTTATCCCGGAAATACATGTAAAAGCTGCCACGGGGAATTCCCGCCTCCCGGACGATTCGGTTGATGGACGCCTCGTTATAGGGCCGCTCCGTAAATTCCCGGACTGCCGCTGACAGCAGCTTTTCCTGCTTTTCCGGCGCCAGATTCAAAAATGTACTGCTGGGCAAACCGCCAGCCCCCTTTCAAAATACGCAGGCCGCCGCCGTCCCATCACTCACACCGGGGACCGCGGGCAGTATTTAAAAAGCTCTCGCACCCTTTCCTCCCGTCGGGGAAAGGATATGCTCCTGAAGTTAGGGTGCCTTAATATGACAACCTGTCAGGTAATATACCTGACAGGTTGTCATATTTCAAGTCTATTTCAGGATTGTTCACAAAATCTTCACATTGTATGAACCAGGTCATACAGGGGGATCCGCCGGTCGTAGGGCTGGGGGCAGTAGGTCACGGAGGCGATCTTCTTCCCGCTCATACCATACTTGGGATGTACTCCGAAGAGGTCGATGTACCGCAGCAGGTCGTCCTTCTCCGCCGCCATGGCCTCTAACAAAAGCACCGTGGCCCTGGCGTCGTCCACCGCCCGGTGGCTGTTTTCCGCTTCCGTCAGCCCATAGGCCTCGATGGCGTTGCACAGCTTGTGGGGAAAGTCCCTCCGGTCCCGGTACACCGTCAGGGCATCCAGGAACCGGGGCTTCTGCAAGGCGGACAGCAGCCCCAGGGGCCGCAGCAGGTAGTAGAGAAAGTTCAGGTCAAACTGGGCGTTGTAGGCCACCAGTAGCGGCTGCTCCGCCCCGTCCAGCAGGCGGCAGAACCCCTCCGCTGCCGTGCGGTCGTCCACCCCCTCATCTCTCAGCTGTTCATCGGTAATGCCGGGGATCTTGTTCTTCACGTCTTCACGCTTCA
>DXUR01000808.1 GCA_019417795.1 Clostridiales bacterium
TTTTCACACCTATTAAAATGGTCTCCCTGCTGTTTAATTCCGTCTATCAACGTCCATGCCTCTGTATCATTTTCTCCAACTTCATCCAAAAACGCTTCCACCTCATAAACCCATTCACTTACCGTTGGCATCTTTGGATTATCAATCAACTCTCTGAGTTTTTCCTTCTCGTCCATATAGCTGTTTCCCTCCATCTTTATTCTGCACTTTCCGCCAAATACCTGTCAAAATCGCTCTGATACAGCCTGTCCTGCACCACACGATACTTTTCAAACTCCGTTTCGGCGTGCATCTTTGCAAGCTGCGCCGAGATTTTGCCTGCATCCTTCAGCACTTCCAGATCATCTGCCTGCAAATAGATGTCCAGCCGCTTGGCCCAGTCCTCCATGGTCATGGGGATATGACGGCGGGCACGGTTCTCGGCAAGGTCGAGGTATGCCGAAACGATCAGCTCCATGGACTTCATTTCATCTTCGGTCAGGTAGTTTTTCGCTACCGAAACATCGCTCTTTTTGATTTTGCCGTTGGGAGCATCCTTCCATGTGTGAAGCCCCATGTGCGGTTTTTCGGCATCGGCACGCTCATAGATCAGCTCTGCCGCCGTATGGCGATGCACGGCATAGTGCATCTTATTCTGCACCTTCGCAAAGAACTCTTTTGTGGTCAGCGCATTGCGGTCATAATCCAGCGAAGTAGCGTAAATGTCAGTAAGTTTCTGGTAGAAGTTGCGCTCCGAAATGCGGATCTCCCGGATACGCTCCAACTGCTCTTCAAAGTATTTCTTGGTCAGGACTGTGCCGCCGTTTTTCAGGCGTTCCTCGTCCATTGCCCATCCCTTGATGGTGTACTGCTCCACGATCTGATTTGCCCAGACACGGAACCGCACCGCCCGCTGGTTGTTCACCTTGAAGCCGACCGCAATAATCATTTGCAGATTATAGTGGTTCACGCTGCGAGTAACCTGTCGGCCACCCTCATTTTGAACTATTCGGAATTTCCGAATAGTTGCCGCTTCGTCCTGCTCATGGTCAGCATAAATCTTTTTGATATGCTCATTGATGGTCGGAAGCCCCACATCGTAAAGGGTCGCCATCATCTTTTGCGTCAGCCAGATGTTTTCATCCTCGTAGCGCATCTCAATGCTGTCCTTATCCTCCCCCGTGGAGGCAACAAAGGTCAAATATTCTGCCGCAGAAGAACGTACCAATGCCGAATCTTTCTTTTTGCTTTCCATCTCAGCCCTCGATTTCTGCCACGATCTGGTCAATGGCGGCTCGCAGTTCATTCTCCCGTGCTACGATTTGCGCAATTTCAGCGTTCAGCTTTACAATGTCGATTTTCTCGCGGGTGTCCCTGGCCTCCACATAAGTGGAAACCGACAGATTATAGTCATTTTCCTGTACCTCGGAATACTCTGCCAGATGGGAAAAGTGTGCTTCTTCTGCCCGCTGTGCAAAGGTGTCCACGATTTTATTGATGTTCTCTGGCGTGAGCTTGTTGTTATTGGTCACCTTGACGCACTCGGAAGAAGCATCAATGAACAGCACCTTATTGTCCGTTTTACCCTTTTTCAGCACCATGATGCAGGTGGCAATACTGGTACCAAAGAACAGGTTGCTCGGCAACTGGATGATGCAGTCAATGAAGTTGTTGTCCACCAGATATTTGCGGATCTTCTGCTCTGCGCCGCCACGGTACATGATGCCGGGGAAGCAGACAATTGCAGCCGTACCGTTGGAAGCCAGCCATGCCAGCGAGTGCATGATAAACGCCAAGTCTGCCTTGCTCTTCGGAGCCAGCACACCAGCCGGAGCAAAACGCGGGTCATTGATGAGCAGCGGATTCTCGTCACCGGCCCACTTGATGGAGTACGGCGGATTCGATACGATCAGCTCAAAGGGTTCATCATCCCAGTGCTGCGGATTGGTCAGCGTGTCCTCACAGGCAATGTCGA
>DXUR01000809.1 GCA_019417795.1 Clostridiales bacterium
TATAAGAGACAGCTTCTCTATGTTGTTTTTGCCCTTTCTGACCTGTTCCTCAACACTCACAAAGGGGAATATCTTGCCGGCCTCCTCGATAAAAGTATTCAGGTCGGTACCCGGCGCAACGATGATGTCGATGTCGGTGGACAAACGCATGGGACGCTCCAACAGCAGCATCAGACAGGTGCCGCCCTTAAAGATGAACGGCATGCCGACTCTCGTGATGGCCTCCAACAGGCCAAAGGCGTACACGGAACGCTCCAGAAGCAAAGGGTCCCGATGGCTGGCACTTTGCAGATCGCGAATGTGCTCTTCGGTAAAATTCTCTTTCTTCAACATGGCCTTACTCCGTTCTTAACAGTGATTTGTCTATCTGCTCAAGCACCTTGGCCTTAGCGTTCCTTCTCCGCGCATAGCGGAAGAGTTGGCTTTCATCAATATAGAAATCTTTGAAAGCCTGCGTGAAAATTGTCTTGTATTCGCCCTGGTTCACACAGGAGCGAAGCAGTTTATCCGAAACAATGTCTACGAGCATCTTTTCCAAGTCAGTATGCCAGAACTCGTCGGTGCCTTTTGGTGCCTCCGTGATCAGTTTCTTGATAACGAGCATATCGTCCGCCCAATACTGGTGGTACATATCCGCATTGGGATTGAGCAGGATGTGTCCGGCATACTCTTCTTTCAGAGTGTCAAAGACATACTCTCCGAGGTCGCCTTCTACAAAGATGAACACGGCATTATGTGCAATCTGGTGATTCACAAACTCGTTGAGCTGGACAAGTTCAAAAATGCGGAAGTCCAGTTCCGGATAGGTCTCTCGGATCTTACCGGCGACCGAAGTTGCAAGGTCAGAATACTCGTGGGTGTACTTTCTCGAGGTCTTATCATTCACGCAATAATTGTTCCTTCCAACTCGGGCAATGGAACCGCTGTCCAAGAGCTTTTGCAGAACAAAGCGACAGGAAGACTCTGTGGCGTCCTTATTCTTTGCCCTGTAGACAAGGGCAAAATCGTCCCGCGTAAAATTGCCTGCGTTTGAAAGCGCAGTTAAAAACTCTGCCATGATGTAGCACTCCTTTCAGCGAGAACTGCAAATCGGCAAAAAGAATCCGAATTTGCCGTATTGCAGTTATATCATACTCATCAGCGCCTAAGTTGTCAACTGCAAATCGGCAAAAAATAAGAAATTTGCCGTTTTGCAGTATTCGCTTATGTTTAGTATATGCCAAATGATAGAGGTTGATACTGAGCCAAAAGGTTGTCCTGGCTTTATGTGGCAGGGGCGGGGATAGTGTTCACCTACCAACCGCCCAATGAAACAACAAAGAAACGAGGAATGGAAATGAAACAAATCACGAGAGAGTGGCTGGCGTTTCTGCGGGAGCAGTATCCTGTCGGTAGCCGCATCAGACTCAACAGTATGGAAGACCCTTACGCACCCGTAGAACCTGGCACGATGGGAACGCTTCAGCGCATTGATGATGCTGGTCAGTTCTTAATGAAATGGGATAATGGACGAACCCTATCTCTGATTCCTGGCGAGGACAGCTTCAGTCTCATCCTGCCCGAGCCGACGATGATGAAGCTATACATGCCTTTGCACGCTGACCTCTACACTAAGGATGACTGGAGCGACACCAGCGAGGAGCCTGAAATGCTGACTGGCCGAGCGCTCATGGAATATGAGGACTCCATCCTGATCGCTCTCATCAAAAACCGTATGTCGGAGGAAGCCGAGCGAGGCATCATGCGCTGGTATGGTCGAGAGGACAGTGTCGACCGCAAGGTTAAATCCGTCGTATTTACCGCAGAGGAGCGAGAAGGCCAACTCTGGGGCGTTGCCGAGTGCAAAGTGGTCGGTGAACTTACACCCGAAGAACTGGATACCCTAAAGGACTACATCTCTGGCCAGGCCTCGGACGGTTGGGGTGAAGGCTTTGAACAGCGGGAGATTCAGGTG
>DXUR01000081.1 GCA_019417795.1 Clostridiales bacterium
GTATTTCCGGGGCGTGTGCCGTTTACAAGCTGTACGCCGCTTAAATCCTCGGACGGGTTTGTGTCCGGGGAACCGCCGCCGAAAATGAGGGGCTTGTTCCCGCTGGTTTCCAAGTACACCCGGAACATTTCAAGCTGCTCCGGCGTGAGTAACCCCGGCGCAAGCTCGGATATGGGCTTGTTCTCCAGCTTGACGTTGAGAATGTAATAGTTATAGGCTACGTCTACCTCGTATTCGTAGGTTTCCGTAGAGGTTTCCCCCGTTACCGGGTCGGTGATTGTCCGCGTCCCTTTCCGGGTTTCCGTGCGGTGGCGTACCTCCACTTCCTCCGTGAGAGTGAGGGTATATTGCAGCGCAAAGATACGCTCTATTTCTGCCTGTGCCGTTGCCGGGGTATAGGTCTGTAAAAGCGCGGTAAGGTAGGACGCTAATTCATGGGGGTTATGCCCGATACTGTCAAGGTCATAGCGGTACTCGTCATAGCCGGGGTTGTCACGCTCGATATTGTCAATCTCGCGTTGCAGCTCCGTTTCCAGTGCCGCATAGTTGTTTTCCACGGCGACTAAATCCGCGTCCTCCGACGTGTAGGAAGTCCCGACAATGCCGTTTACCATGCCGGAAAACATAGCACCGCAAGAGGACAGCGCGGAAGATACCATGATGAAAAGCAGCAGCGCACCTATGGCGATACAGACACCCGCCGGGTGCCGCCCTACAAATGCGACAGCTTTCTTTGTTTCCTCTGCGGTCTTTTTCGCGGCTTTTCTTGTGTTCTCCGCTGCGTTCTTGACAGACTTTGCGCCCTGTGCCTTGACGGTCTTTGCATACTGCTTTTTGATACGCTGCTTCTGCATATACCGGGAGAACGGATTGGACGCGGCGATCTGCGGGTTGTCGTGGAGTGCCTTTTGGTAGAGGTAATTGGCGTTTGCCTTTTCCGCTGCCTTTTCAGCCTTTGCCGCCGCCCGGTAGGGTTTGAGCTTGTGGCTGTGGTAGCCCTCCTTGATCTTCCTTGCCCCGTACTTCGCGCCTTTCTCCGCTAATTCCTCGGATTTGTGCGCACCCTCCACGCCGGAATTGTCCTTTTCCACGGAATGTACCTTGTTATGGACGAAAATACCCGCTTCCTGCGCGGGGCGGGATAACGGGTTTTTATGTGCCTTGCCGCCGTTCATTGGCTTTTCCCGTTCCTCGAAACGTAGGCGGGTCTTGCCTTTCCCGGTGGTTTCGTCAAAGGTACGTTCCTTGACAAGTTTCTTTTCTTTTGGGATTTTCGCCCTCGCTTCGTCCAGCCTGTCAGCGGCTTTGTCGGATTTTTTGATGTATCTTTCCAGCTCCGGCGTTGCCCGTTCTTCCTCGGTGAATTGCAGCCGGGAAGTGTGGGCGCGGCTTTCGGCTTCTGCCTGTGCTTTCCTTGCCGCCTTTTTGCTGGCGTTGCGGGTGTGCGCCCCGTCGATATGCTCTAAGACGCGCTCGGCGGTTCCCGTGTCCTGTGCGGCTTCCGTCCCCGGCGCATGGGGCAGGGGCGGCGCGTTGGGGGAAATATCCGGCGCGGGATTGCCCGGTATGGGCTGCGCTGCCTGTGCGTCCTGTGCCGCCTGTTGCTCCGGGGTTTTATTGAGGGCAGCTTCCCGCGCCCGTTTACTGATACGCTTTTGTTTCCCGGTAGCCGCGTTTACTTCGATAGCCCCGTCACGGGTCATTTTCTGCGTGATCTTGTCACGGGCTTTGTACTGCTTCATGGTCTGTCACCTCCGATCTGCGCCCAAAAAGGCGCGAAATTGAATATTGTTGCTTCCTGCAATCATGCTGTGTAAATGAAATACGCTCCTTTTTCAGCCGTGGCAGAATGATATGTTTTACATAGGTTTCATTGGTTTCAGCAGCGATAAAGTAACGGTCATGTTTGGCACACGGGACAATCTCGCTTCCCGAACCTGCAAAGGGAATAACAATCAGATCCCCCGCCTTGCTGCTTGCAAGTATCATTCTTTCTGCCAGCTTTTCCGGCTTTTGTGTGGGGTGCCCCGTTGATTCCCTGTAATTGGGCATAATCCTTGAACATTCCCACACATTCCCGCAGGACTTTCCTTTTGGATTTTTCCGTTTGTCCTTTTCCCCGCCCTCATCATAAGGAACGCGGATAGCGTCTATGTTGATTTCATGCAGGGGGTTACTGTAAAACCACAAAAATTCTGTTTCATTCCGATAGGCTGCTTTTGCGGGTCGCCCTGTCCTGTAATTCCATACAATCAGATTCCGCTTGATCCAGTCAAATTTATCCAAGACTTCAACGGATAACTTGTCGATCATCTGGCTGCTTCCCCAACAGTAAAATGCTCCCGTAGGCTTTAGGATTCTGTAACATTCCCTTACCCATTCCGTACACCATGCAAGGTATTCCGAAACGGTCTGAAAAACAAAATCAAAATCACCTTTTATGCGGTAGTAGGGCGGGTCAGCAATTATTAAATCCACACTCCTTTCCGGCAGTACCCGCAGTACCTCTATACAGTCAGCGCGATAAATACAGTTCTTTTTTAGTTGTTCGACATTTAACATTCATACCTCTTTTCCGCTTTTTACAAGGGCATTTACGCGCCGCTCACTTCCTCCGGCTTCGTCGTCATAACGCGGTACAGCTCGGTATCTTTCGGGAAGCGGTCTATAAAGGGCAGAATGACGTTGCCATAGAATAAAAGCCCCTCGCCCGCTTCGGAATGGGTGACATAGCTCATTTGCTGCGGGGAGATATTGAGCTGCTTTGCAAGGATAGCCCGGTCGCCCGCCGCCTGATTGAGCATGAGGACAAAATCACTGTTTTCAAAGATGTTCTCTACCTCGCGGGAAGCAAGCAAATCTTTGACATTCTGTGTGATTGCCGTGGGTATGCCGCCCCATTTTCTGAAACGCTTCCAAATCTCCACGGAATAGGCGGCGGTCTGCTCGTCTTTCAAAAGCAAATGAAATTCGTCCATAAAATACCTTGTGGATTTCTTCGCCGCACGGTTCACGGTGACGCGGTTCCACACTTGATCTTGAACAATAAGCATACCCAGCTTTTTGAGCTGCTTCCCAAGCTGTTTAATGTCAAAGCAGACAAGGCGGTTGTTCAGTTCCACGTTGGTACGGTGGTTAAAGACGTTAAGGCTCCCAGAAACGTAAAGCTCCAATGCCGCCGCGATACGCGCCGCTTCCGGCTCCGGCTGCTTCAAAAGCTCGTCGTAAAGGTCGCCCAAAATCGGCATTTTTGCCGGGTCGGGGGAAGCTAAAAACGGGCGGTACACGTTCCTAACGGCGCGGTCAATAACGGTCTTATCCACGGGCTGCAAGCCCTCCTTGCCGCCGACGATCAGCTCACAAAGGGAGAGGATAAAGTCGCTTTTCAGCGCAAGCGGGTTGTCGTCCTCGGAATAGTTGAGGTTTATATCCATAGGGTTGACGTAGTGTGTGCTGGTGGGGGAAAGCCTTATCACCTGTCCCTGTAACCTCTGCACAAGGGGGTAATACTCGGCTTCCGGGTCGCAGATAATGATGTCGTCGTCGGTAATGAGGAAAGCGTTTGTCATTTCCCGCTTTGCCGCAAAGGATTTTCCGCTTCCCGGCGTTCCCAAGATAAGCCCGTTGGGGTTTTTAAGCTGCTTGCGGTCGCAGAGTATCATGTTGTTGGAAAGGGCGTTCAGCCCATAGTAAAGGCTTGCTCCCCTCTGAAAAAGCTCCTGCGTGATAAAAGGGATAAAGATTGCCGTGCTGGAAGTCGTCAAGCCCCGCTGTATGGGGATAAGGTTCTCGCCGATAGGGACGCTTGACATAAGCCCCGCTTCCTGCTGGTAGTCAAGCCGGGTGAGGGCGCAGTTATATTTCTGTGCAATGCCCGCCGCCGCGAAAATGTCATTTTCCAGCTTCCGCTTCGTGTCTGCCATGTTCACCACAAGGAACGTAAGCAGAAACATACGCTCGTTACGGCTCTGTAAATCCTGCAAGAGATTTTTCGCTTCGCCGCCAAAAGTGGCAAGGTCAGACGGTATTATATCCATGTCGTACCCGGCGCGGACGGCTTTCTTCTGTTCCTCGATCTTCATTTTGTCAAGGTCGGTGATCTTGCGCTTTACCGTCTTGATTGCTTCCGTCTGGTCGATACTGTGGATATGCAGATTGACGATCACGCCCGTTTCAAGGTCTAACATATCCGCAAGCATACGGTCGTTTAACTCCGGCGCAAGTATCTGTAAGAACGAAACCGCGCCGATCTTTTTCCCCATGCGGAAATACCGCCCCTCGCCAAAACGGAATGAGGGCGGGGCGATAAAGTCCTTTGTGGTAAGCCCGGACGGGGCAAGCCATGAGAAATCAAAATGGAACGGCTCTCCCTCCGGGTGGAATACCCCGTGCATGGTCTGTAAGCGTTCATACCCGGTCATAGGTCGGGCAGATACCCCCAGCACCTTGAAATTGTTCAGTATGTCCGTTTCGATACGGGAAAGCCGGGATTTTGCCGCGCCCAAGTTGTCGGCTTCAATGCTGAACGTGATATATTTGTGCTTCACAAGCCCGTTGTTCCCTTTGGAAAGCTGGCTTTTCAGCATATCCCCGTATTCCGTGCGGATAGAGTTGAAAGCGTCGTCCTGTGCCGGAATGTTGATCGCCTTTTCTGCTTCCTCCCGCTGCGTCCCTTGATTGATGAAAGAGAGCTGCACCGATACGGAAGCGTCAAAGTAGTTGAGGAAGTCGCACCAGTTCTCAAAAATGGCGGTCTTGTCGTCTGCCTGTGCAAGCTGGTAGTTTATATCCTCAAAGACTATGCTCTTGCTGTATTTCTTTTCCGTTATCCGGCATATCCCGTCCGGGTACAGGTTGATGTAGGGGATCGTCTGCTGGGCGGTGTGCGCCTTTCCGTCCCCCTTTGCCTGTCTGATAATGGCGGCGATCTGCTTCTTTTCGCTGCGGGTCAGCTTCCGCTTAGTTCCGGGGCTTTTTCCCGGTGCGCCGCCTTTGGCTGTTGTTTCCTTTGACAATCGTGAATACCTCCTTTTCCAGTTTCCGCTGCTTCTCCAAGACAGCGTATAAATTCTGCGTCTGATAGGGTCGCTCCTTTGGTCGGACAAACTTTGTCTGAATGATGTTCTTCACCACGACTTCAAGGGGCTGTCCGTGTTTCTCGTACATTGCCATGAGGAAGCAGGGGAGCATGACGACGATCATCACGAACGACGCTGCGCTGGTTCCCGTGCTGTCCTTTAGCAAGAAAAAAAGCGGCAAGCCCACGATAAGGGCTACCGCAAAACAAATGATCTGCCGCTTCGTAAGGTTGAAAGCGACTTTCGTTTTGATCTTTGATAAATCCTTTGGTACGGGTACATACGCCATACCGAAAACCTCCTTTCTGTCAGAGTTCTATGCTGTTTTTGGTTTCATTCCCCCATGTGTCCCAGCCCGCCGTTTCCTGCCTTGCGAATAGCTCTATCCGGGGAATGTCGCCCATGAGGGCAACGATTTTGTCCCGTGTTATGTCCGGCTTTTTGCTGTGCTGCTCTATGGGAGAGATAATGAATTGATGAATACCCGCCGACTTGCGCTTTGGGTGTCCCCGTGTGGCAAGCAGACAGATTTCCGCATTTCCCCGCGTCCAAAATCCCAAGCCGTAAAACCATGTGTAAGACTTTTTATTGAGTTTCAGCCATACAAAGGCGGCGGTCTTATAGGTAAAGCCCCAAGCCTTAATTAGCCGCAGGGCTTCGGGAAGCTGTGGGAATGTCGCCCACAAAAAAAGTGCGCTGTCCTCCGCTGCAAGGTCAGCCACGGGGAGCGCACAAAGTTCCTCTATACTCATGGTCGGGTAGTGGTGTTCTGCCGCGCCGGAAAGCCGCTTCTGTGCGTACTTCCACGGGGGATCGGCGTAGATTATGCCGTATTTCTTTTCAATGGTTTCTTGTCCCTCCTTTCTGTGTGCTTCCTGCAATCCCCATAAAAGGTAATCAAGGCAAAGGTCAATTTCTGCCCTTTGCCTGTCCCTATGGTATGGGGTTCCTCCCGCGTCAAGGTCGGGTCGTATTTTCGCCGCTTCGCTCTGAAAATCTCCACCCTGCCCTTGACACTCCTTTAGTGCGCCGCGAAAATTGACTTTGCAAGTGCGCCGGATTTGAACAGGGAAAAGCAGAGGATAACCGTATATGCCGCAAGGGAAAATATCGCGCTGTGTAAGTTATCCGCTACAACCATGCTGTTTACAAGGACGGCGTAAATGCCGACGCACACCATAATGAGGAAGCCTTGAAAACCGATAGCGAACAGGGATTTTAAGTAGTTGTTTCCGATCTGCCCCCATTCCCGGTTTGTCATTGTTGCAAATGGGATAGGCGATACAGAACAGTAAAGGTAAATTTCTATCATGCGCCCGTAGAGGATAACCGTTATCAATACAGACATGATTTTCATGCACAAGCTCACAAGGCTTGTTTCCATAACCAACAATAGAAGTTCGGGGATTTCCATTGCGTCAAGCCCGGACTGCATGGAAGCAAGGGCAGCGGCAACATCAATGTTTGTGCTGCCGCTTATCACCCCTGCCGCGCCGGAAACGACGTGCTGCGCAACGTCAAAGACTGCCATAGTAATATCAAAGGTGTGGGTGACAAGGTACACCGCCACCCACGCCTTGAAAAACCACTTGAAAAACATAAATGTGTCAACGTCGTGCATATTGTTCTTTTCCGTCACCATGCTGATAAGCTCCACGCATAGGACGTAGGTAATGACAAGCCCCGCAATGGGTACGATCACATTCTCCGATAACGTGCGTATCATGTTGAATATGCCCGCGTTCCAGCCCTGCGGGGTCTGCCCTACCTCGGCGGCGATAGTGCCGACTTTCTCGTTTACGTCCCCGAACATAGTTGACAGGTTCCCGTTAATGGCTCCTATGAGGATTTCCTTTATCCATTCCGTGATCGCGTCAAGTATGCTCTGCATAAGCGTTTACCTGTTGCCGATTAGGAGAACAGGTTTGCAAGCAGGGGTACAAGGGTCGTGCCGATCAGCGCAACGCCGCCGCCCGCCATGAGCTGCTTCATGCCCTGGCTTTTCGCGCCGGGGTTGTCGTTGCCGTAACCCTCCATGAGATTGACAACGCCCCAAATGCCAAGACCAGCCCCAAGAGCGATAACCAGTGTTTTCAAAACGCCTACTGCGGAAGTAAAAAATGCCATGATAAAATCCTTTCTGCCGCGTGTGCGGCTGTCCGTCAAGCGGACAAAAGGCGGTCAGCGTTTGGTCGCCGCCGCATAAAAAAACCGCCCTGTATGAAAGGCGGTGTCCCCACGCTGCGTAAGTTCTGCGGCGCGGCGGTATTCAGTTGTAAGGGTTTGGGCGGTACGTCCCCCGGTAGGGGCGCGTATCATGTAGCCCGTGTTTACGTTCTTCATTTCCGATCAGCTCCTTAAAAAATCTTTTTATGAATGACAGGTAGGAAAGGGTCTGTTTCCGTAGCCGTCGGCGGTGTGGGAATATGGGTAACTGGCTGCTCTTTTGGGATTGTGGGTAACTCTGTTTGCAGGACGTGGGAAAGCCGCACTTTGGCTTTTCCATGTGCTGTGAATGGAGTTATCCATGATCCCATAGCCTGTTATCCACATTTCCATGCCGCAAATCTTTTAAGCCCTGTCACTGTTTCGGGACAAGCCCCATGCGGCGGGCTATTTCCTCCGCGTAAAGCTCCACATAGCGGCGTTCCATTTCTTCCCGCCACGCCCGTATTCCCGCATCAATGGTGTTTGCCATATCCAGCAGCCACTTCATTTCAAGCTGTTTCCGCTGCTCCCGCTGCTTCTGCTGTTTCTTTCTGATACGCTTATTCATGGTCTGCGTCCTCCTGTAAATGCGCCCGGTTCTTTTCGTAAAGCCGTTCACAATCCTTGATAAATTTCCGCAGGGCAGCTTGCCGCCGTTGTTCCTCCCGGATTTTCGGGTTGACAAGCACCGTAAACCTCCGCTTATCATTTCCGGGGCTTTTATTCACTGTCTGCGTCCTCCTGTAAATCTGCCCCGTCGATCTCGTAAACGTCAAATTCCTCGTCCGGCTTCACAATGGCGGGGCGGCGTTTGATGTGCTTCTCCATGTCAAAAGCGTTTTTCGGGTCAGCGTCGGAGAGGTACTTGTATTTCGGGTGCTTCGTTATGTCGAATTTATCCGAAAAGAACGGGCGCACCCCACGCACCTGTAAAATACACTTGCCGCCGTCCATAACGGCGATCTCGTCCTGCGTCATAAGCTCCTTTCCCAATTTCTGATAATTCAGCCCGTGGGAAAGCTCCCGCCCCCGTGTTTCCGACGTGTTGAAGCTGTCTATGGTTTCCTTGCCTAAAATTTCCGACATTTCTTTAAGCGTTGTTTTCTCCTTGCCGCCCAAGAAAAGGGTTGTGTCGCAATTCCCGGTGATTGTGTCCGCGTTGTCCTTGTAAATGGCTTTTAGCTGGCTCTGTGACTGCAAGATGATTGACGCGGATATTTCCCGGCTTCGGATTGTGGCGATCAGCTTCTCGAATTTTGGGATTTGCCCGATATTCGCAAATTCATCAAGTAAGCACCTAACATGGACGGGAAGCCGCCCACCGTATTCATCATCTGCCTTGTCGCATAAGAGGTTGAATAGCTGGGTATAGAGAATACTCACGACGAAATTAAAGGTGTCGTCGGTGTCGCTGATAATGACGAAAAGGGCGGTCTTTCTGTCCCCCAGCGTGTCAAGCTCCATTTCGTCCGTTTCCATAAGCTCCCGCAGCTCCTTAATGTCAAAGGGGGCTAACCTCGCGCCGCAGGAAATGAGGATAGAGCTTCGCGTCTTGCCCGCCGATAACAGGAATTTCTTGTACTGCCGGACGGCGAAATGCTCCGGGTCTTTTTCTTCCAGCCGTTCAAACATGAGGTCAACCGGGCTTTGAAATTCCGGGTCGTCCTCGCGGGCTTCGCTGGCGTTTATCATTTCAAGCAGCGTCGTGAAGTTCTTTTCTTCCTCCGGGGCTTCATAGTGGATATAGCCGATAAGGGCGCAGTAGAAAAGCCGTTCCGACTTCACCCAAAAATCCTCGCCGGATTTCTCCCCGTCGCCTTTGGTGTTGGCGATTATGGTATTTACCAACTTCAAAATGTCTTTCTCGCTGCGGATATACGCAAAGGGGTTGTACCGCATGGACTTCTTGAAATTGATTGTGTTCAGCACTTTTATCCTGTACCCGCCACGCTGTAAGAGCTTCCCGCACTCGATTAAAACCGTGCCTTTCGGGTCTGTGACAACATAGCTGCTGTGCATTTGCAT
>DXUR01000810.1 GCA_019417795.1 Clostridiales bacterium
CTTCCACACCAACCTGGAAAACGTCTTTGTGGGCGGTGACGCCATGCGGGGCCCTGCCACCGTGGTGGAGGGCATTGCCGATGCCCGGTATTTCGCCAACGCCGTCATCGGCAGTGTTCCCACCGTCAACATTCCCGATGACGCCCACGCCGCCCGGGCCGAGGCCATCGCCCGGAAGGGCATCCTCTGCCCGCCCAAGGCCGGGTGCGAGGGCGAGCGCTGCCTGCACTGCAACACCGTCTGTCAAGTCTGCGCCGACGTCTGCCCCAACCGGGCCAACGTGGTCATCACGCTTCCGGACGGCCGACATGAGATCCTCCATGTGGACCGGATGTGCAATGAGTGCGGCAACTGCGCCGTGTTCTGCCCCTATGATTCCGCTCCCTACCGGAACAAGTTCACCCTGTTCCTGACCCGCGAGGGCTTTGACGAGAGCACGGAGAATCAGGGTTTCCTGCCGCTGGAGGGCCGTAAGGTCCTGGTGCGGCTGGACGGCAAGGTCTTTGAGGCCGATCTGGACGGACAGAATCAGCTTCCCGCCGACGTGGAGACCTTCATCCTGACGGTTCTGAAGGACTACGCCTATCTGCTGTAATTCTCCCGGCCAAGCAGTTTGTTTCCTTGCAAATAAATCGTTTGCAAGCAGATGCACTTTACAGCTAAACGCCGGATTATCAACCCCTTAACCGACCGATACGCAAAAAAAGGCCCGCCGCATGATTCATGCGGCGGGCTTTTTCATCATGTACTGGCAAACTGCGGTCACAGGGAGGCGCTCAAAGCAGCCGCACCAGCTCCGCGTTTTTCATCTTCACGCTCCAGAAGTCCTTCACGGGGATGTCCTTGATCTGGCACACGATGCTCGCATTCATGGCGCCGTGGCCCACGATCAGGATGTCCTTTCCCTGCCGCAGCTGCGGCTCGATCACTTCTTTCAAAAATGCCCCCGTCCGGGCATACAGGTCCTCCAGGCTCTCGCCGCCCTCCACCGGGATTCGATAGGTCTCCGGGGCAGCGAACAGCGGGTAGATGGGGTTGTCCGGGTTATCCTGAAAGTCCGTTGTGCCCTCGCAGATGCCGAAGCCCATCTCCTCCAGCCGGACGTCCGTGATGATGGGGATCTCCCGCCCCCGCAGCACGATCTCCGCCGTTTCCACGGCCCGGATCAGCGGCGAACAGTAACAAACATCAATGTGCGTATCCCGGTAGGCAGCTGCGGCCTGCTCCACCACAGGCCGTCCCGCCTCGCTGAGAGGCACATCCGTTTTCCCCTGCAGCTTGTGTTCCATATTCCACACGGTTCTGCCGTGGCGCATGATATACAGCATCGTTCTTCAAACCCTTCCGTTTTCGTTCATAGCCTTTTTATGATACGCGGAAACGGGACGGAAGTCAATGCTTATGCGGATGCGTCCCGGTTCTTCTCCCCCAGTTCATCCAGCTTGTGATCCACAGCGTCTTCAAACCGCTTCATCACGCCCTTTTGCCACAGGCCCGCCAACAGCGAACCGATGGCGATGATCAGACACAGCCGGAACAGCCACTCCAAGTTGTTGCACTTCAAAAAGCCTGCCAGGCCGCGATAGATCCGGTCCGCCGGCTCCTGATTTCCCGCGATCACTGTGGACGCGACCATATATTCCGCCGGGAATATCGACGAGAAAATTCCAAGCAGCAGCAAGCCGAGCCCGGACACTCCCAGCGGGATAGCCCATGGCAGGACGCTCTTCCGCAGCTTTGGCGATGGTGCGGTTCCGCCACCTTCGCTGCCGGTCGGAGCGCCGTCGGTCAGGTTTTCCCAGCCTTGGCTATCATCCAGCAGCCAGTCCAAGCTGACGCCGAAGCGCTGCCGCAGCTTTAGGAGGTTCCCCGCATCGGGCAGAGCCGCGCCCTGCTCCCAGCGGGACACCGCCTGCCGGGAAACCTCCAAATATGACGCCAGCTCCTCCTGGCT
>DXUR01000811.1 GCA_019417795.1 Clostridiales bacterium
CTTCTCCTTTATACTATCCTAGTAAAGCGTACCACAGCTTTTCCGTGATTGCAAGCCGATAAAAATTTCTATTGCATTTTTCAGCGAGATAGTGTACACTTTTTTCAATCTTGTCCACTATCTGCATCTCAGACGGTGTTTCGTATCAGTAAGCATCTACGGTTTTGGAGGGAAACAAATGAAAGTGAAAAAGACCAAGCTGCCTGAAAACCTGTATCACTACACCGACCCCATTAAGTATCGGATGATTCTTGCAACTGGGAAATTGCTTCTGACACCTTCCAATCTGAAATATGACAACGCCACACTCCATGACGAACCACTCTTTTTTAATGGGCAGAAAATTGGTTATAAATCCGTTGACAAATATGAAAACTATCACCCTGTCGTCTGGCTGACTGCCAATGACCATGCTGGTGCCAAAAATACCGGCCTGTCCAACGACAAAATCATGTGCCGCATTACCATCAGGACCAATGGTAAAATCTGGCGGTATCTGCCTTGGCGCACTTTCTGCGACAAGTACAACGCTGACCGCAGCGTTGCCTCAACCCTCAAACAAACCGCTAATGACTACCTGAACTGGTATGTCTGTGAATCTGAGATTCCAGTTGCGGACTTTGCAAAGGTCGAGTTTCTGGCTGAAGATGGCACCTACAAAGACGAGAAAGACATTCCCGGATTTGCTCTGACGGATATTGCCCCGGAACTTTTTGAGTAAAATATCACTTATATGTACAGACCCCCGCCAACATCCGCTGGCGGGGGTCTACTACGCTTACAGTTCTACGCTGTTCTGCCTGTTCTTCTTCTGGCTCCTATCTGTGGTCTGCTCCTGCTCCCTCATAAGCCCAATGACCTGCTGCATCTTTTCGGCACCGAAATAGTTCCATACTCGCCCGAAATCACGTTTCATCGCATAGAGCTGCTCATTTTCTGCCTTCACCTCTTTCAGCCGCTGGCTTAGATGATGGGCAGCCTTCTTCTCGTCCTGATAGAAATACTGGTACTTATCCCTCTCGTTCTTAACCTCCCAGTACTTCCGATGGAGGGCAAAGAGTACCTTCACCAACTTCTGGATCAGCGGCATGGCCTTCTTCTCCCGATAGCTCTTGGCGGTCTCAAATGTGGCTGCTTCTGGCACCCATTCTTCTGGCCGCTGGGAGTATTGCGCTGACAGGTTTTCCAAACCTTCCATAATGGGAGCCAGCTTGTTCAGCTTCTGGCTCTGCTTCTGGTAGGTCAGCTCTGCTTTCTGTACCCGCTGTTCAGCGGCTTCTACGGCTGTCTGCGCTGTTTCCAGCTGTTCCTGCATCTCGGTCAGGTCGGTCTGGCACTCCTGCTTGGCCGCTTCCAGAGCCGCTACCTCTTTACTACGCTCCTGCTTTTTGAAGTCCAGCACAGACAGGTGCTCTTCGTGGGTGCCTTTCTGTTCCCACTCGATGCCATGCCGCTCCATCACGGCGGCAAGCTGCTCTTTCTCGACGTTGATCCACTGGTTCAGCTCGGATTCCCGTTTAGAACCGCCTGCAAAGCCCAAGGCTTTCAGCGCCTGCTTCAGGGAGACCTTGGTGTCCAGTCCTTTGCCTTTCCAGCCGGACACATACGGCACGAAGTCGATGTGCAGATGGGGCGTAGCTTCATCCATGTGGAGGAATGCTCCGAACACCCGCAGTGTCGGGTTACGTTCTTGGAAGCCCTGCATATACTCGTCCAGCAGTTCCTTTGCCAGTGCGCCGTTCTCGGTCAGGACACCCATATCATCTTTGTTGCCGATCTGGACGATCAGCTCATGGAAAAGCTTTTCCTGCTTGCCTGTCCGCAGGTGCTCATAGTAGTCGGTGATACAGCGGTCCTTGCGCTTCTGCTTGGCATTGTAACGCTTCACTGCCTCGTCAAACAGTTCGTGGTACACCTTCTGAATCGGCTCACCACGGTACACGACATTCA
>DXUR01000812.1 GCA_019417795.1 Clostridiales bacterium
CCTTAGCCGCAAGCTCGGCCACAGGCAGCGCGCACAATTCGTCTATGCTCATGGTGGGGTAATGGTTTTCCGCCGCCCCCTGCACTCTCTTGGCGGAGTAACGCCACGGGGGATCGGCGTAAATAATTTCGTAGGTTCTTGTCATCATTCTCCTTTCCCGCCAGATGCCACAGCCTCCCGCGCCCGCCGGATGCGCTCCGTGGCGGGGCCGTAAAAGGCCGGGGCGGTTTCAAAGCAGACGAAGCGGCGGCCCGTGTTCAGCGCGGCCACGGCAGTTGTGCCGGAGCCAGCGCAGATGTCCGCCACCACCTCGCCGGGGCGTGTGTAGGTGCGGATCAGGTACTCGCACAGGGCCACGGGCTTCTGCGTGGGATGCACGGTGGTTGTCACCGTGGGGAACGCCAACACATTCCCCGGAAAGCGCCGCCCGTCGGACTCCCCGCTGGTGCGTTCAAACTTTCCGTAGTTGGGGCTGTTCCCGCTGCAACGGTGGATTTTCTTGTACGGCTTGCCCTGTTCAAACTGCGGAAAGTAGGCCGGGGACTTCTGGTAGAACACCAGAATATTCTCCGTCTTTTTCAGCGGAGCGCGGCGGGCATTGAGAAAACCCGTGCAGCGGCTTTTGTACCATACCCACTCATAACGGAGCATGGCGAGGTTGGACGCGCCCAGCACCTTGTCATAGGGACATTGTGCGAAAAACAGCACCGCGCCCTCCGGCTTGACGGCCCATTTCACCGCCTCCCACAGCTCCGGGAGCGGCAGCGGCACATCCCAAAAGTTCCGGGTCGTGCCGTAGGGCGGATCGGTCAGAAGCATATCCACGCTATGCTTCGGCAGGGAGCGCAGGCCCTCAATGCCGTCGGAGAGGTGCAGGCCCTCCGGGATCGGCTTCTGGCCACCGTGACCAGAAGCGGCGGTATCAGCGATAAGATCACCTTTCCTTTCTCAATGGGCGCTGAAGATGCTTTTGGAGATCGTCCCGGTTTTCATCAGCATGAAGCACAGAAGCACCGTATAGCCGATACAGCCCCAAATCGCGCCGATGGGATCTCCGCCTGTGGCGATCCCCTGAATGAGTACCGCATAGATGGCAACGCAGACAAGGATCAGCATACCCTGAAAGCCCACGGCAAACAGGGAGCGCAGATAATTCTGGCCCATCGCGCCAAGCTCCCGGTTGGAGAGCGTCGCCACGGGGATGGGGGCTAAACTGGTCAGCAGATATATCTCGATCATGCGGCCATAGACGATCACGAAAATAAAAATGTTCAGCGCCAGCATGGTAAACTTAATGAGGAACGATTGCAGGAACAGGCCCAGCAGGGAGCCAAGCTCCATTGTTTCAAGGGTCATTTCCAGATCAGCCAGCATATCCGGCGTGATGTCAGTTGCGCCTGTGACGATGCCCGCCGCGCTTGCGATTACGCTTTGGGACACGTCAAAGACTGCCATGACGATATTGAACGTGTTGGACAGGATCAGGATGGCACAAGTGGTTTTGAATACCCATTTGTAGATATTCGCTACATCGAACTCGTGCATATTGTTCTTTTCCAGTATCATCTGGATCAGCTCATAGGTGGCAACGAAGGTCAGGATCAATCCGGCAATCGGCAATATCACCGTTTCGGAAAGCTGCCGTATCAGGGAGAACACCCCGGCGTTCCATGCCGCCGGGGTAGTCCCCACCTGTACGGATATTTCCCCGACGCGGGTATTCACCGTGTCAAACAGCCCCTCGAGGTTCCCCATGATGCCCTCGATCAAAAGCCCTTTGAGCCATTCCGTGATCCATTCGGTGAGAATACCCATCGGCAGCTACCCTTAAAACAGGGTAGACAGCAGAGGGATCAGGGTCGTGCCCAGCACGATGATGCCGCCGCCCGCCATAAGCTGTTTTATCCCCAATTAGGTGTAAAACTCTGCTCGATGGCGGGCGGCGGCGT
>DXUR01000813.1 GCA_019417795.1 Clostridiales bacterium
TCATGGAAGTGGGAATCGCTCAAATAACTGGCAAGTTCCTTTGAGGCTTTTTTGTTTGCGTTGTCCTTTTCGCCACAAACGATCAATGCCGGACAGGACACCTTACATAATGAATCCCTGAAATCCAATTCCGTCATCGTACCGCACAAGCTGATCACATCTGCTTTTTTGAGGCCAAATTGCTTGAACATTGTATTCGGCATAAAGCGAAACAGCATATTCTGGAACTTCAATAGCTTTTCAGGCATTTTATATTGTGCTGCAATTAGCACCAGTGCCTTTACTTTATTCGGATGGTCTATTGCATAATTAAGTGCCAAAACAGCACCCAGAGAGAGCCCACATAAGACGATTTCGTCATGTTCCTTGTCGCACTCTTCTGAGAATGCAGTATACAGCTCCCCATAGGTGGCCGCTTTTCCTTCCAGCATCTCTGCCAGACTCAAGCTGGCGCTGCTATCCGAGACCGTCGTTTCTTTTATCACTCTATCCCAACTGTCTGGTTTTTGTCCTAATCCATGTAAGTATAAATACTTCATCTGCTTTTTACCATCATCGTTTTTCCTTTTTTCTTCATACGTCCCGCTTCTCTTTCAGCGCCTCAAAGTGATACCGAGGCTTGCCTTTGCTCTTTTTGCCGTACTCGATGGCCTCTTTGGGGCAGTAGCAGATGCACGCCATGCAGTGGGTGCAGTTTTTACCCCAGACCGGTTTGCCGTTTTCCAGATGGATATTGTTCAACGGGCACAGCTCCACGCACTTACCGCAGCCGATGCAGGCGTCCGTTGCCCGGAAGGCATCGGCTTTTACAAAAAAGCGATAGAACACCGGGTTTACCGGGCCGCTCATAAGGCGGTCGTAGAGGGTCTCTCTCGGCGGAGGAAACTCCTGCCCGGCTTTGAGCTGGGTCAGTACCTTCTGAAGTGCAGGCTCTGCCTGCTCCACGATGCTCTTCGCCTGCTCTTTTTGGGGCGCATTGAACATGGCAATGTAGTTTTCCGGCATGATGATCTGGGCTGTGCCCATATACTGCAGCTGCTTTTGCGCCGCAAGCTGCCGGTTGTATTTTGCCGCATTGCCGATCTCGCTGCCGCAGTCCATCACAAACCAGATACGCTCTGCCCCGGTCAGCGCGGTCTTGCCCAGCCACTCCGACACCACCCGGGGGATGCGCCATGCGTAGGTAGGCGTGACCAGCACCACATCCCGCCCGGTCTGCACCGGGGCGGTATCCCCTGCCTTGATGCAGGCGTTCAGGTCGTAAAGCGGCATCTCCAACCCTTCGGCAATGCGCCGTGCCAGATACCGGCTGTTGCCGGTTCCCGTAAAATAAAGTACCATGGCTGCTCCTTCGTTTTGTGTTATCCAGATGCCTGTCTGCCCGGCAAACTGGAACTTGACACTTTGTATTTATTGAGAATACTCTTGAAACCATTTTGCAAAGCGTGATTTATTGAAAATAATGAATTTATATAGTTCTCCATTTTTCATATTAACTGTTGCAATTGGAAAGACTATCCACTTCCAAGAGATTTCTTTTATTTCCTGCATCGGCAAAACTAAATTTCTGTATTTTTTGCCAACTGTAAGCTTGTTTGTCTTGTAAGTAAGCGACTGACTATCGAGGTACAGACCTCCTCCAACTATGCCATTGTGACACAAACTGCAAACAAAAGATTTCATAGAAACATCCCTCCATTAAATTCCAAGTTGTCGTTCTTAGTGTCCCATGGTTTCCGCACGCAAAAAAGCCCTTTGCGGCAAGGTGTGTGCTTACACCTCGCCCGCAAACTTCATGCCCCAGCTCATGCGGGTGTCGTACATCAGGCGGGTCAGGGCAAGGCTGTCCTGCGGGGTGTAGCGGTCGCTGCCGGTGCGCCCCAGCTTCACGCAGCGGCTTGCTTCCCGGATCTCATACTCAAAGCCGTTGATGTCCACCGGGC
>DXUR01000814.1 GCA_019417795.1 Clostridiales bacterium
GCCCGGCGCAGCAGGCGGCGCAGCACATAGCCCCGGCCCTCGTTGGAAGGCAGCACGCCGTCGCAGATCATAAAGCTGGCGGAGCGGATATGGTCGGTGATGACACGGAGGGACACGTCCTTCTCCTGGCTCTGGCCGTAGCTGGCGCCGGTGATCTCCGTGACCTTGTTGGTGATGTTCATAACGGTATCCACATCGAACAGGGAGTCCACGTCCTGGCACACCACGGCCAGACGCTCCAGACCCATGCCGGTGTCGATGTTCTTCTGCTTCAGCTCGGTGTAATGGTCGTGGCCATCGTTGTCGAACTGGGAGAACACCACGTTCCAGACCTCCATGTACCGGTCGCAGTCGCAGCCAACGGTGCAGCCGGGCTTGCCGCAGCCGTACTTCTCGCCCCGGTCATAGTAGATCTCGGAGCAGGGGCCGCAGGGGCCGGAGCCGTGCTCCCAGAAGTTGTCCGCCTTGCCGAATTTGAAGATCCGGTCCTCGGGGATGCCGATCTCCTCATGCCAGATGCGGAAGGCCTCATCGTCGGCGGGAGTGGTCTCGTTGCCGGCGAACACGGAAGGATACAGGCGGTTGGGGTCCAGACCCACCCATTCGGGGCTGGTCAGGAATTCCCACGCCCAGTGGATCGCCTCGTTCTTGAAGTAATCGCCGAAGGAGAAGTTGCCCAGCATCTCAAAATAGGTGCCGTGGCGGGCAGTGTGGCCGATGTTCTCAATATCGCCGGTACGGATGCACTTCTGGCAGGTGGTGACCCGGTGACGGGGCGGCTCCTGCTCGCCGGTGAAGTAGGGCTTCATGGGTGCCATGCCGGAGTTGATCAGCAGCAGAGAAGCATCGTTCTGGGGGATCAGGGAAAAGCTGGGCAGGCGCAGATGGCCTTTGGTCTCAAAGAAGTGCAGGAACATTTCCCGCAGCTCGTTGAGACCGTAGTTCTTGGGTTGAGACATAATCATTTCCTCCATTTTTATGTAAATTTCTTGATTTTTGACTGTAAACCGGGTTTCCGGCCGGAACGGAGCCGTCGGCGGTGTTCCGCAGTGGCTTTCTTACCGAAAAATAAAATGCTCCGCCCCGGACATAGGGGCGAAGCATTGCTTCACGGTACCACCCTAATTATCCCCCATTTCTGAGGGCATCTTAGCCACCGGTAACGGCGTGACCCGTCCCGCTCACCGCGGGCCGCTCCGAAGCGGCTGCTTCCCGGCGTAGGTAAGGGACTTGCACCAAATCTCCCTCTCGCTGATCCGGTTTCGGAAAGCTGACTTCATCCAAGCGTTTTTAAAGATTGAATACAGAAGTCATTATACCGTTTTTCCGACTGTTGTCAAGTTTTTTCCCCATGTCCCGTCCCGGATTTTGACAGGACGGCGGTCCGGCTCCGGTTTTTCGTCCCCTTGAACCCACCAGAGAAATCTGGTATCCTTTATTATATAGGATAGAATCAACAAAAATCGGAACTGACGGAGGTGTGATAACCATGACCCTATCCACTGTGACTGCGCTGGCAAAGCTGTTCGGGCAATACCTGCTCCAGCCGATCCCCTTCACGCTGACCTTCCTGCTCCCGCTCCTGTTCCGCTTGATCGCCCGCAAATACATCTGGCTCAGTCTCCCGTTGACCGCGCTGGCGGAGGTACTCCTGAATTGGGACAGCTTTTGCTATTACGAGGCCCGCGGCCTCGCCCTCCTGTTCACACTGACGCAGCTTGCGGTCATGGCGGTTTTCGTGTGGATCTTACAGGCCGCCGCCAAAACTCCCGGTAAACGCCCCGTTTCTCACAGAGGATAGGGCGAGCCGGTCCACAGCAGCCGGGTCCCCACACCGGGCAGCAGCCGCTCCGCCCCCTCTACCCCCGGCAGGGGAAATTCCTGTGGCTCCAATACGCCGCCGCACAGCAGCGGCGTATTGGAGCCTCAGGAGTTTCCC
>DXUR01000815.1 GCA_019417795.1 Clostridiales bacterium
TCCGGGCTTCCCCCTTTTGCAGATTGAACCGATCCCGAAGAAACGGTATAATAACAGTATAACAAATTATTGTTTGTCGGGCTTATTTTCTCGACACGCAGGAGGAACATACATGGTAACCGGAGAACTGAAAAGCAAAATTGACAGCCTGTGGGAGATTTTCTGGACGGGCGGCCTGACGAATCCCTTGGATGTGATCGAGCAGATGACCTATCTGATGTTCATTCACGACCTCGATGAAAGCGACAACACCCACGCCAAAGAAGCCGCCATGCTGGGTCTGCCCTATAAGAGCATCTTTGCAGGGGAAGTGCAGGTCGGGGAGCGCACTGTGGACGGTGCACAGCTCAAGTGGAGCGTTTTCCACGATTTCCCGGCAGGCAAAATGTACTCCACCATGCAGGAGATAGTGTTCCCCTTCATCAAGAATCTGCACGGCGACAAGGACAGTGCCTACGCCAAGTACATGGGTGATGCCATTTTCAAAGTGCCCACGCCGCTGATGCTGGATAAAATCGTGACTGCCATGGACGGAATGTATGAGCAGGCGGCGCAGCTTTCCAACACTGACATTCGCGGCGATATCTACGAATACCTGCTTTCCAAGCTGGCAACGGCAGGTGTCAACGGCCAATTCCGCACGCCACGCCACATTATCCGCATGATGGTTGACCTGATGCAGCCCCGCGCTGATGATGTGATTTGCGACCCGGCCTGCGGCACGGCGGGCTTCCTTGTGGCCGCTGGCGAATATCTGCGTGAAAACCGCAAGCAGGAAGTGTTCTTTGACCGCAAAAACAAAGACCACTACATGAACCACATGTTCCACGGCTTCGATATGGACCGCACCATGCTGCGCATCGGTGCTATGAACATGATGACCCACGGCGTGGACAACCCGTTTATCGAGTACCGCGACAGCCTGAGCGACCAGAACCCCGACAAGGACAAATACAGCCTGATTCTGGCAAATCCCCCATTCAAGGGCAGTCTGGACTACGACATTGTTTCCACCGACCTGCTCAAGCTCTGCAAAACCAAAAAGACCGAGCTGCTGTTCCTCGCCCTGTTCCTGCGGATGCTGAAGGTCGGCGGACGCTGTGCCTGCATCGTCCCGGATGGAGTTCTGTTCGGCTCTTCCACTGCACACAAGGCGATTCGCAAGGAGATCATCGAGAACAACCGTCTGGAAGCCGTAATTTCCATGCCCTCCGGCGTGTTCAAGCCCTATGCGGGCGTTTCTACCGCCATCTTGATTTTCACCAAGACCGGCCACGGCGGTACGGATAATGTTTGGTTCTATGATATGAAGGCCGACGGCTTCTCTCTGGATGATAAGCGCAGTCCAACCACGGAAAACGACATCCCCGATATTATCGCTCGTTTCCACAACCGGGAGGCTGAAGCCACCCGTGAGCGCACGGAACAGAGCTTCTTTGTGCCGAAAGACGAGCTTGCGGGCAACGACTATGATTTGTCCATCAACAAGTATAAAAAGACCGAGTATGTGCCGGTGGAGTATCCTTCCACACAGGAAATTATGGCACAGCTGCGTGATTTGCAAAAGAAGATCGACGCAGAGATGGACGCTTTGGAAGAACTTTTGAAATGAAACAATTCTAATTTGTGGGAGAAAGACCTGATGGAAACAGTTAAGCTGGGACTTCTGATTAAAAAGACTAAAGTTGCCAGATGCGGCGAACATAGTTATCCTGTTTTGTCAATTACCAAACAAGATGGCATCATAATGCAAAGCGAAAAATTCAAAAAAAGAATTGCATCTGCTGATACATCGGACTATAAAATTATCCCTCGTGGAAAACTTGTGCAGGGGATTCATATCGATGAGGGAAATTTTGGCATCCAAGACATTGTGGACAACGGGATTGTTAGCCCTGCATACGGTGTATGGGAT
>DXUR01000816.1 GCA_019417795.1 Clostridiales bacterium
ATACTCAGAGAGCCGTTCCACCCGCATCTGATAATCTCCTGGGAACTCCTGCCGGAGCTTGCCGTATTCCGTGTCAGAAAGAAGGACATTTTCGTATGAGCCATACCGGTGTTGGATTTCCTTCTTCTCTCTTTTATTGATTGTTTTAGTACTTGTTCTATTAGTACTTAATTGCGCGGGATTTTCCGTAACCGGTGTGTCCGTATCCGGATTTACCGCATACGGCTTTTCCGTACACGGTGATTCCGAACACGGCTTTTTCCTTGGCATCTCATAAATCACATACTCCGCTCTGCCCATCCGACCGTTACTCTCACGCTGCTGGTTCCTTTCCAGATACCCAAGACGCTCCAGCTCCTTCAGAGCCGTAAGCACTCCATCTACGCCATCCGGCGTAATCGAAGATAACCCCCGTACCGAATAGTTCCATGTGTCTGGCAAACTGAGCAGCATGGAGAGAAGTCCTTTCCCTTTCAGGCTGAGACCCTGATCCCGCAGGTGGTAATTGCACATTGTTGTGTAATTGCTGTTCTTCTCAACCCTGAATACCGGCATGGTGCTCACCATCCTTTTTCGCAGGCTCCGCTTTTTTCTTCGGACATTTGCGCGGACGATCTTCGCTGTCCTCTCGGCGATGGTATTTGCCGGTATCCTGCATCATGCGTTCAAACGCCTGAAGGCGTCCCTCTGTAAAAAGCGTCATTCGATCACACCCCATTTCTTAAACAACTTGAAGAGATGATTCTTTCCCTTGCAGGTCACTCTCGTCTGCTGCACCAGTTTTCCGCTTCTGCCGTAGCAATCCCGGACAATAAAATAGCCCCTTGCAGATTTATCTGCAAAAGGCATCAGCCAGCCACTCGGACTGCGGTACAGATAGCGATGATCCAGTAAGAGAGCCACTGCCGTCTTCTCCGGGATTCCGATTTCCTTACAGAAATTCCTGATGCAGGTACAATCCTCCGAGTTCACAAAGGTGTCGAAGTAGTCTGCCTTGGGCTGTGCCGCATCCAGCTGTTTGCGGATACCCTCAAGCTGCTCCCTCTCGGCTACAAGCTCCTGTGCCAGGGTGTAGATGACCTCCGGATGCTGAATCACCTGATCCAAAATAGAATCGCTCATATACACACCATGCTTTCGGATGGACGGGAGAACTTCATCAAACACCCAGTGTTCAAACCGTTCTGCCGATGGCAGCTTGCTGTGAACGATCAGCCGGTAAACATCGCCTTCTGTGATAAAGGAGATTTCAACGACCTGCTCTCCAGCATCCCCATACTGGTTCACCTTCTGAACGACCCCCTCGCGTTTCGTTAGGGGGCCTCTGCAATGCCGTTTCACTGCGGCGTAGGGATTCACATACCCCAACGCTTTCGCCACGTCGCTTGCACAGAAGAAGGTCTTGCCTGCCTCCTGTAACAACCGGATCGAACCAAACTCCTGGTTCTCAAACACTTCCATCATCTGCCTCGACTGTC
This sequence comes from Clostridiales bacterium, assembly GCA_019417795.1. Next base: position 1,479 of record DXUR01000816.1, read on the forward strand.
CGCCATGACTACCCACATCGGTATCATGGGTCTTCTGATTGAAATCCGTCATACCTGTTACCTCCTACTCAAATTTGTCTCGCCGGATTTCAGGCGAAAAAAAATAGAGCCTCGACCCATTCTCGTTTTCAAAGAATGAGCCAAGGCTCTATGTAAATCGGTCAAGTATGTGTTCGTCCGTCGATGGCAAAATTGGACTTCATTTGCTCCTATTGTCCACCAGTAATTTAACCCATAAGAGGTCAAAATGGGCTTGTCCACCAGTAATTTGACCACTATAAACCCATAAATTTCCGTTCAAATTCCATCAAAACCGAACAGTCCAGACAGAATTTTGGGCATAGAAAAAGCCCGGAAAATAGCGTATTTCCGGGCTTTTTTAGCATTTTTAAGCTGTAGATTATCGCTTGCTGAACTGAGGTGCGCGACGAGC
>DXUR01000817.1 GCA_019417795.1 Clostridiales bacterium
TTGAGTAATATAATGAATGAGACTTTTTGTGATAAGTTGCCTATATAGCGATAATACAAAATGCAACACAAGAAAAGAACGTATGCACTCGAACATGGTTTGCTGCCTCCTTTTAGAACGGTGTGGTAACTTCATCCCACCAGGATCCGCAAGCTATGACTTCTTTTTAATAGGGGCTCACACGTGAAGACCCGAAAGAGAGTGAAAACAGGCAATACATCACGAGAATGATCTTTAAGTCAAGAAAAATTGCATTTAGACAGATTTTTCTTGACTTAACGATTTTGCGAAGCTAAACTATACCCATGAGGTGATAGAAATGGAGCGTAAAATCGAAGAACAACTGCTTGCATGGAAGAATAAAACCGATGATCGGTTGCCGCTGATCGTCAACGGCGCCCGTCAGGTGGGCAAAACTTACATTCTCCGCAAATTTGGCGAGGAACAGTTTAAAAATGTGGTCTATATCAATCTGGAGACAAATCTGACGATTGCATCCTATTTTAATGACAATATTGCGCCGGAACGACTTTTGCGGTATCTTGAGGCGTCTACTGGTGAGAGGATCATTCCGGAAGAAACGTTGATCATTTTCGATGAGATCCAATCCAGTGAGCGTGCGTTGACAGCTCTAAAGTATTTCTGCGAGGAAACGCCGGAGTATCATATTGCAGCGGCAGGGAGTTTGCTGGGTGTGGCAATCAACCGCCAGCACTATTCGTTTCCTGTGGGCAAGGTGGAGACGCTTACGCTCTATCCGCTGGATTTTGAGGAGTACCTTGGGGCAAGAAGCCAGAAACTCCTTAGTGAAGAGATTCGCAGAGCCTACGAGAAAATGGAACCGCTGCCTGATGCACTGCATCAGAAGGCAATCGAACTGTATCGGGAATATCTGCTTATCGGCGGGATGCCGGCCTGTATCAACGCCTTTTTGAAAAGCGGCAGTTTTCTGGATGTTCCACTGGTGCAGAATGAGATTTTGGATAACTACATTGCGGACATGGCGAAGTACGCCAGTAATACGGATAGCGTGAAGATCCGTGCCTGCTACAATTCCATTCCGGCGCAGTTGGCCAAAGACAATAAGAAATTCCAGTATAAGGTGGTGCAGAAGGGGGGGAGTGCCGCGCTATTTGGCGCTTCCATCGAATGGCTGAATCTTGCCGGTGTCGTGCTGAAATGCCAGCGCATCAATCAGGCCATTGAGCCGATCGCTGTTTATACTGATCTGTCAGCGTTCAAGCTCTATATGGGCGATGTGGGTCTGCTGACGATGAAATCCGGGCTTTCACAACAGACAGTGCTCTCCGGAGAGGGGAATACTTTCATGGGAGCTGTCACAGAAAACTATGTGGCACAGCAGCTTGCCGCCAAGGGCTATGATTTATACTATTGGGAGAGTAGCAGTACGGCAGAACTGGATTTTGTACTGCAAAAAGGCAATCAAATCGTCGGCGTAGAGGTCAAGAAAGGGGAGCATGTCCGTTCTCGTAGTCTCAGCGTCTTCGTGGACAGTTATAAGCCAGCTTACTCAGTCCGACTTTCGCTCAAGAATTTCGGGGAGAAAGATGGGCTAAAGTCTGTTCCGCTGTATGCGGCATTTTGTGTGTAGAAGCGGTCGAAAAATAGAAGGCAAGATTACTTGAAAAAAGTAAATCTTGCCTTCTACATTTAGTTTTGAGACCTATCTCAAGTATTCCCGAGAAGATATATATCATGACAACGGCTTGTGTTTGATTTGCGATGCAAATCTTGACTTTCCATCCAACAATCTGTACTCTTAAATCGTATTATGCTACTGATATTATCTTTTGAGCTGTAAAGATGAGAACCCACCCAAAGGAAACGATGTTGGTATTTGAATAACGAGGGAGTGAGATACATGGAACAATTATTGATTATTGAAGATGA
>DXUR01000818.1 GCA_019417795.1 Clostridiales bacterium
GAGGAGGAGGCCCAACGGCTGACGGAGTACTGCGACGCTGTGCGGAGAAGGATTCAGGCGGGAGAGGATTACCTGATCGAGGATATGCGGTTTCACTGGTATCTTGCGAAATGCTCCCACAACATGGTGGTGGAGCCGCTGATGCCCATTATTGACGCGGCGGTGGTCTCCATCGCCAATATCACTCGCAAGGAACTGCTGACCGCGACAGTCGATACTCATCAGGAGATCCTCAACGGCGTTCTGGATCAGGACCCCCAGGCGGCCCGGGCGGCCGTGGCCCTGCATTTGGAGATGAACCGGATCGTGATCAAGCACGCGCAGAAGCGGTCTAAGGAAACAAAATAATATCTATGGAAGCTGCTTTAGGATGTATGGTTCCAAGGCAGCTTCCTTTTTCGGTTGAAGTCATCGGATGACTTTTCCTTGACCTTTTACAGAAAAACCAAACTTTTTAACAGAAACGCCCCATATCTTTACGGTCTTTCACCGGATTGTGCAAATTTTTGAAAAATTTCTACAAAAAAGTAGAAAGCGTTTTTGATGACTTGTAATACCTCTTTCGAGATTTTATAATGCAGGCAGATAGCAAAAAAGGGAGCTGCCGGCGCTCCCGCATTGCGCAACTACAAAATTCTGATATACGGAATACAGGAGGAACTGCCTTATGTACCGCAGTGAACATATTTTGAAGGGCCTGAGCAACCAGTACTACCGCGCCACCTACAAGTCCATGGGCTTTACCACCGAGGACCTGAAGCGCCCCATCATCGGCATTGCCAACGCATGGAGCGAATGCGTTCCCGGTCACTACAACCTGCGTCAGGTCGCCCAGCGGGTGAAGGACGGCATCTACCGGGCCGGCGGCACCCCCATTGAGTTCGGCGTGATCGGCGGCTGTGACGGCATGGGCCAGGGACATGACGGCATGCACTTCATCATGCCCTCCCGTGAGCTGATCGCCAACTCCATCGAATCCATGGCCCAGATCAACCTGTTTGACGGTCTGGTGCTGCTGGGAAGCTGCGACAAGATCGTTCCCGGTATGCTGATGGCTGCCGCCCGTCTGGACATTCCCTGCATCTTCCTGCCCGGCGGCCCCATGGAGGGCGGTGTGGAGTTCGACGGCCGTCAGGCCGACCAGACCTCCAGCACCGAGGCTTACGGTATGCTCTCCGCCGGTAAGATCACCGAGGAGGAGTATGTCTCTCTGGAGAACACCGCCTGCCCCGGCTGCGGCTCCTGCTCCTATCTGGGCACCGCCAACACCATGTGCGCGCTGGCCGAGGCTCTGGGCATGACCCTGCCGGACGGCGGCACCGCCCCCGCCACCTCTGCTGTCCGTATGATGAAGGCGGAGGAGACCGGTGTGAAGATCATGGAACTGGTGGAGAAGAACATCACCGCCCGTCAGATCATTACCGACGGTGCTGTCCGCAACGCCATCAAGGCCTGCCTCGCCATGAGCGGCTCCACCAACGCTGTCATGCACCTCACCGCCATCGCCTATGAGGCGGAGCTGGGCATCAAGGTGCTGAACGAGTTCGACACCCTCTCCGATACCACGCCTCAGCTTGCCAAGATGAACCCCGCCTGCAAGTACAGCATTGTGGACTTCTATCGGGACGGCGGCGTGCCCCGCCTGATGGAAAACCTCCAGTCCATGCTGGAGACGGACGTTATGACCGTCACCGCCCATACGCTGGCGGAGAATATCCGTGACCATAAGTACCTCTATCCCGCCACGGGTCTTGTTAACCACACGCTGGACGATCCCTTCGGCTATACCGGCGGCGTGGCGGTGCTGCGGGGCAATCTGGCTCCCGACACCGGTATCACCAAGCCCGGTGCGTTCGACAAGAGCCTGCATCATTTCAAGGGTGAAGCCATCTGCTTCGACTC
>DXUR01000819.1 GCA_019417795.1 Clostridiales bacterium
TGAACGAATCGCCAAAGAAAATAATGTAAGTTCCTCTTTTGTAATTCGTGCCGAGCAATTCATGAAAACTGTTGAGCTGATGGAAAAATACTGCCCCGGCATTCAGGAAGAAATCTTATCCGGCAAACTTAAGCTATCCCAGCGAGAGGCTACCATTATCCGTGGAACTCCCACAGAAGCATTGCCCACCGTGGTATCAACGTGGCGAGAGAAAAAGTTAAACGGTAAACCAGACGATAGTGCAGACACCTATGAAAATTCAGAATTGCTTTCCAAGGTCACCGAACGCAATTTCTCTACTGCTGCCACATCGAAGATCCAAACGGCTGATTCACTCTCGGAGAATCGACCTTTTATTTCATCGGGAAAGCGCAGCACCGAACTCCAGACCATTCGTGAGCTAGGAGAAAAGATGGCAATGGTTGATCATGTCGCCGATGCCGAAGGAATGTTCAGTGAAATCAACAGTGCCTCTGATAGCTTTATTTTCCGTCTCGAACAATGCTTTGCTCTGTATCCCGACTTTCTGACAAATGTAGAGATTGAAGCAAAAGTTATTGCTGCTTTGCAAAAGGCAGAAAGCTATATTGTGCATCTGAAAGAACAGCATCGGCAGCATCTTCTGGAGACTACCAACAGCCAGTAAAATGCTTTCCAAAAATTTGTTTGATGAAAAAACACTGGAGGTGAATTTTATTTCCGACTACCTGACTGTCACTACACCTTTGCCGCAATATCTGCCCTATGCTCGCTTTCTGCTGGATACAGACCTGAGCCACACAGCAAAATTGCTCTACACCCTGCTGCTGGACCGGGCAACACTTTCCCAAAAGAACAACTGGATGGATGAGCGCGGCTTCGTCTATGTGATTTTCCCTCTTTCATCATTGAGCGATGCTCTACGATGCAGCACCATGAGCATTAAACGTGCGTTGCGTTCACTGGAAGATGCCGATTTGATTGAGCGCAGAAGAGGTCGCATTACTGTGCCCAACAGCATCTTTGTAAAAGTTCCGACAGTGCAAAAATGTTCCCCTGCATGGAACGATTTTGTTCCATCCGATGGAACAGAAATGATATCTTCCATGGAACAAAAGTGTTCCACTAACCAACGTTATAAGAACAATCTGAAAGATAGCCACCTGATAAAAACAACAGCCGCCCCTTTAACCTTTGGAGAATATCACAATGTCTTTCTGACGGAAAAAGAGTACAAGCAACTCAAAGCCGATTTCTTCGGGCTGGATAGCCTGATCGAACAGCTTTCAGCTTATATCCAGTCCACCGGCAAAAAATATGCCGACCATGCCGCTACCCTGCGCATCTGGGCAAAACGGCAAAAGTCGGAACAAAAGCAAGCACCGAGCATCCCGGACTACACATTTAGGGAAGGAGAAAGCCTATAAAAACGATCGAAAAAATTTTGGAACAGCTCCCATCCAGTATTCCCGAAAACACCGATGATTATTATGGCAAGGACGGTCTGCTTTATTGCGGAAAGTGTCATACCCCAAAAGAAGCATTCTTTGCAAAGGGCATCGCTTTGATGGGCAAGAACAAGCATCCCGTCGAATGCATCTGCCAGCGCACGGAAAGAGAAAAACAAGAAACCCTTATCAGCCAGCAAAAGCACCTTGACCGTGTGCGGCGGCTGAAAGCTGAGGGATTTTCCGACCCGGCAATGCTGGACTGGACCTTTGAAAACGACAATGGCTGCAGCCCACAGATGCACCATGCACATCGCTATGTGGAGCAGTGGCAGACCATGCGTACAGAGAACCTAGGACTTCTTCTCTGGGGCGGTGTAGGCACCGGCAAAAGTTTCCTTGCCGGGTGCATTGCAAACGCTCTGATGGAGCAGGAAGTGCCTGTGCGTATGACAAACTTCGCCCGAATC
>DXUR01000082.1 GCA_019417795.1 Clostridiales bacterium
GCGCGCTTGACTGGGGGTCAAGAGGCCGTGAGTTCAAGTCTCGCCACTCGGACCATGCGGAGTGTCCTTATAGGATTTGAGTATCCTGTAACGGACACTCCGCATTTTTGTTTTCTGCAAAATTTATACTGCAATCTGTGCCGGGGCGTAGCTGACAGCTACGCCTTTTCTCGTTTCCATGATAATGTCGGCCTCCGGGATTTTCTTGCGGTCTGGCACTTCAAAGGCCCCGATGCAGTTGTAGTGGATGACCACCTGCTGATTGGTCACGCCATCCTGCTTTTCGGCGTGGTACACATCAATGTGGTCAATGAGTTCGGATACCATGCGCCGGGTGATTTTCGTCACATGGGTGTACCGCCTCACCGTTTCCAGAAAGTCCTCCATATCCATCTGCTGGCCTTCAGCCTTTTTCAGTTCCAACCGCAGAGTTTTGACCTTTGCGCCGATTTCGCCCTGTTCCTGTTCGTACCGCTTTGACATCCTGGCAAACCGGGTATCGTCGATTTTGCCCGCTACATTGTCCTCATACAGCCGTTCAAAGAGCATATCCAGTTCCTTGTCGCGGGTCAGCAGTGTGTTCAGTTCCCGCTGTTTTCTTGCCCGGTCATTTTCGGCCACCTTTGCGGAACGGCCCATCATAGCTTTTACAAAGTCACGCTCGTACTCATTGGCAAAGGTCGCCAAGCGGTTGACCTCATACAGTACCACCTGTTCCAGAAAATCCAGACGGATGTAGTGCGTCGCAGAACACTTCCGCAAGCCGGAGTTGTGGTTTTGACAACTGAAAAACTTAATGTCGTGGTTTTTCTGATTGAAATGGAAGTTGAGGTTGCCGCCGCATTCGGGGCATTTCAGCCGCCCGGAGAACACACTCGGCTCTTGGGTAACAGTCGGCTTTTTGCGCCGTGTTCCTTTCTGCAAAGCCTGTACCTTTTCCCATGTGACCCGGTCAATAATCGGCTCATGGACATTGAGGAAAATCGCTCTATTCTCTTCCGGATTTTCAATGCGCCGCTTCATTTTATAGGATTTGGAGTAGCTTTTGAAGTTGATGACATCGCCGCAGTACTCCTGTAAGGTCAGTATCTTCTTGACGGTGGTGTGTCCCCATTTGGTAGGCTCCAAGGTGCTTTTGGAGCCGCTGCGGTTGACACCCTTGCTTCGCCAGTAGTAGGTGGGATTTACGATGCCATCTGCACCCAAGGCGGTGGCAATCTCTGCCAAGCCATACCCCTCCAAAGCCATATCATAGATACGCCGCACCACATCGGCGGCCTCCGGGTCGATCACCCAAAACCGAGGATCGTCCGGGTTTTTGATGTACCCATAGGGCGGCTGTGACAGCGGGATACCCGCATTGCCTTTCATCTTGTTGACGATCTTCCGCTTTTTCGAGATGTCCTTGGCGTACCACTCGTTCATAATGTTGCGGAACGGGGTAAATTCATTGTCACCCTCATCGCTGTCCACGCCATCGGAAACGGCAACCAAACGCACATCGTACTGCGGAAAAAATTCCTCCGTCAGCTTGCCGACCTCTATGTAGTTACGGCCAAGGCGGGACAGGTCTTTCACGAATACAGCCGATATGTATCCGGCCTCGATTGCGGTCAGCATTTTCTGAAAACCGGGCCGTTTCATGGTGGTGCCGGTAATGCCGTCGTCCACAAAAAATAAGGTGTCTGTGTAGCCTTTTTCCCGTGCTACCTTTTGCAGTAATTTCTTTTGATTTTGGATGCTGTTGGACTCGGCGTCCATGTTATCATCACGGCTCAGCCGGCAGTAGAGGGCAGCAGTGCCAAACTTGTGATTATCCGATAGTTTCAAAATATCCTCCTTCCCCGGGTGTCGGACAATCAGTATTTCCAAGTATATTGTACCTCCGCTTACCCCCGATGTTAAGGATGTCGCCGCTTTCCAAGTCTGCCAGCATGAGCTTTAAGAGGATATCCTTCATCGTTTCACCCGACCTCTTGTCCTTATAGACCGGGGTAACGATGAAGTTGATTTTGCCCACTTGATAGGTGTACTGCTCCGGCATTACGCCTCCTTTCGCACAAATAGATAAAAACCAAGGGGCGGCGCACAGCACCGCCCCTTGGCCCCCTCATAAGGGACTTTGGGACAACTTGTCCCAAAGTTCATCCCTCATATACCAAGGACAGAAAACAGGCAAAACCGGATGCCAATTACCAATTTTCTTTCAGATATTCCTTCATACTCTCAAGGCCGCGCAGGACGGAGCCGCGCACCGAGCCGCTATGTACGCCCTCGGTCCGGCCCACCTCGGCATAGCTCTTGTCATCAATGACGCAGGCCTCCACACGGCGGCCCTGCATTTCGGGCAGGGTGTTCAATGCGTTCCAGAGGTAGAAAAAGCGTTCTGCCCGCAGCACCAGCTCCTCCGGGGACGGCTCATGCAGACAGGCGGAATACTCGATGCCGTCATCGCAGTCCAGAGAATACTGTGCCTTGTTGCGGGTGACACGGCGGCGGTAGGCGGCCTCGTATCGCTTGTCAGCCTTCAGCTCTTCTGCAACCTCGTCGGGAACTTCGATATATTCATCATGGGTATACCAAGAATAAAAGTCTTTCAGATTGATGGTTGTCATTATATTTTCCTCCGTTCAGATTTTTTGTGGGTGGATAGTCGATCTGAACGGAGGGGCGGCGGAGATCGGCAGCCGGGGCAGGCCACTTTGGGACAAATTGTCCCGAAGTGCGGGCATACAAAAACGCCCGCACAGCATGACGCTGTACGGGCGCGCGAAACATGGTTGCAGTTGGTGTACTGGCAGATTTCACATCCGAAGTCAGACTTACCCGGAGGGGAAGCTACGCTTTTTTTAGCTGGTGCAAATCATGGGTGCTGTGAAAAAGCAAAATGAACACGACGATCCCTCCTCGGAAACCGCCGTGTTCCTTATAAAGTCGTCGTATAACGCGGCGGCTTTAATTGACAGCCGCCGAAAACAAAAGAGCCGATAACTCGCGCCCAAAGGCTGCGGGTTATCGGCTCTGCGTCTATGCGTCTGGCTCTTTGATAACAGATATATTTAGTTCGTTAACGCATATCAGCGTCTCCTGTTTACACTTTGGGCAAAATAGCGGAAAATTTTTGAGCACAGTATCAATGCGGATTTTTGTCCGTGTTTTGCTCCTGCAAATAGGGCAGTTGATCCATTCCATCATTATTCAACAGGTACATTGTAGTAGAAACGGCTAGCAAGAACATCTCTGTCCTTATAGTAGGTATAAATATTTTCCACTCGTTCCCAAACCTGTTCATCAAAATAGATATCACTTCTCTGGCTGATAATGCTTTCGACATGCTGTCGGAGGTTTGTATAGAATAGATCGGTTACTTCGTAGCAAACATACTGGTCATCTTCGTAAACCTTGTACTGCTCCAGCTGCTCAAATGTGATAATTTGACCGTGGATAAAGGCATAATCTTCCGGGCTCTGAATGTCATCTACACTGTAAGTGAAGAAATAGAGCAAGGGAACCTCTGCACCACCATCAACCTCGCCTTTGTGCTGGGGTACATAAGCACTTAAAACCAATGCGCTTTCACCCTCTGCGGAGCCAACGGGGATACCATAACCGTCAAGTGTATGTTCATGTAGCCCTGTGAGCCAATGCTGCGTTTCCAACGGAGCGGTTTTATCAAAAACAACATCCGGATTTAGGCCGTCAATAGCCAAGGGAGATGCCTCCGAGGCAACAATATCCCGATCAAGTGTAGCAAGTAGTTCTTGGCACTTTACAAGGTAGTTGTCAGCGTGGTTTCTCCGATCTGCAATATCGGTATAATAATTTTCAAAGTATGGCTGCAGTTCTTCCATAATCTGTGCTACCAGTTCTTTGTCAGCTTCAACGGGAGTTACAGGGATGGGGTCATCGACAACTGTTTTAATAGGCTCGGCAAAGGTGACAAAACACATCCAATCCTGCCCAAACATAAAATTGTTGTTTGTCAGCACAAAGTAATAGTTATCATCGGCAAGCGGCTGCTCCAGAAAATCCATATCGTATGCTTTGGAGAGGTCTACCGTCATAACGCCGTTCGTATGCGCTTCAAATTCTGTTCCATCAAAAACAATGGTATCAGAAACAGGCTCAACTTCCTTTCCGGTAGACCACCGCATAAGTTTAAGCTGTCGCTGGAAACTTAGGTCTTTGTCGGATTTGTTTGCCACTTGAATAGTCACGATACCATTACCCTCATAGGTGGCAGACAGACTAAGGTCATCTCCGGATAACGATGAAAACAGGCTGACAGCAAATGCCGTCATGGTGAGACTACAAACCAATACAGCAGCTACAAGCATAGCTGCTCTGATGGGCTGACGGCGGCGCCGAGTTTCCAACGCAACGCCTGTCTTTTCTTCGAAAATATCTTTTATATTCTGCAAATTCGTTTTATTGAAAGAATCCATATTGGCCTCCTTGTTTAGTTTGAAAGCGACTCGCGCAATTTCAACTTTGTTTGATATAGGCGGTTATCAACCTGCTTAACGCTCATATCCATTGCAAGTGCAATTTCCTTTGGCTTTTGATCATAGTAATAGCGGCGGATCAAGATTTCCCGATCTGGCTCACCCAAGGCATTTACTGCTGCAATCAGGGACTTTCGGGTTTCGGCTTCAAGGATGTTATCGACAACACCAAGCTGGTCTATGAAATCGGTATTCTCAAGCGAAATCGTATTCCGTTTTGAAATTTCCCGACATCTGTTTACTGCTTGTGTTCTGGCAACAATGGAAAGCCATGTTTTTAACTTCCCTCGTTGGGGGTCGTATTTGTCAGGATGTTCCCATAAGTAAATGAATGTATCGGCAACACACTCCTCGACATCTTGAGTTGATCCCATGTTGTTCAAAACCGCGCCTGCAACCGCCCACAGCAGTTTGGAGTACTTTGTAATCACTTCGTTGATTGCGGCTTCGTTTCGGTTCTTGATTGCGGTTATCGTTCTCTCGTCATTCAAAAAGTTCACCTCTTGCCATGTGAATTAACCGGTCATATATAGTACGGTGAAATTCGTAAAAACACTTAAAGTATTTCAGAATTTTTAGCTATCAGTTTCTTGGACTACATATATTGTAGTTTCTTTCCATTCAACAGGCAAGGCTACGGATGGGGATTTCACTAACGGCAAGCAGGGCAAGTGTGGCCACACTTGCTATTTTTGCATCCCGTAGGGCTGCAAAAACGCTTGTTGGGGAGCCTCCCCAAACCCGGCGACTTCGGGACAGGTCGTCCCGAAGTCGTGGCGTGCTGCGCCCTCTGTCTGCGGCCCGACGCTAATGCGCTGGGCCTTAACTTTGTGACAAAGTGTCCCAAAGAGAAAAACCGGGGGACGGCACAAACCGTTCCCCGGTGCGTCAGATGTGGAAAGCATTTTGCAAAAAACATGAGAACAAGGAAATCGGATTGCCTACTCCTAAAGTGCATCTGTAAGCCCTTGAGAATAGGGCAGTTTTAATGACGAATTTTCCACACGCCGCCTCCGCTTTCCCGCTGTTAGTAGGTTGAGAGTGTTAGCAGTATTTCGGGAAATTGAGGGTGGGTAAGGAAATCATATTACCACCACCAAAACCGTTGCCGGAAACCCTTGCAAACAGGGCCTTTTTTCAGTCCAAATGTCAACACATCAGCTCTGCTTTTTAAGGCGTTCCTGATAACAGAAAACGCAAGCAATCTCCCGCCAATAAGGACACCCCGCACAAGGCGTTCCTTCCGGTGCCTTCTGCGGAGCGGGTATATCTTTATGCGGAATCTCTTTCATCATGCGCTCATAGGGACTGTTGGTAAAGTTCATAAGTAAACCTCCGTTAATGTTCAACCCAATCCCCCGCCCTTTCCCAGTCATGGGAAAGGATGCGGCTCTGGAGGATATACCCCCGCCGCGCCGCCGGGAAATAGAACAGCCGGTGCCGCCAGTCAAGGGCAAGCCACCGCAAAAGCGGCGGTGCTGTGCACCCTTGACAGACAGCTCCCGGCTGTTCTGAACGATATGCGGCGACGGGGGATATACCACCAGAGCCATGTCTGGGGGAAGCGGTATGGGACAATTTGTCCCGAAGTTTGAAAAGGATTCTTACCAAATTGCTCAGATTACTACCATGAGAAAAACTGGTTGAAAAAAGACAAATCATGAGTTATAATGTAATAAAATCATGATTAAGGAGTGAAAAATGTGGCTGACAAGCAAATTTATCCGATGATATCTGAAAAAAGCTGGTGGCAGCTTCGCAACCAGTTTAAGAAAACTATCCCCTCTGTTGTTAATGTGAGTTATTTGAAATCGTTGCTTAGTTTGAATTCTGATCAATCTGCGCGGAACATTTTAGCTCCTCTTAGACAAATGGGGATAATTGATGCGGACGGAAAACCGCAACCGCGGGCAACTGACTGGAGAAGTGATGCTAAATACCCAGACGTATGTTCCGCTATTATTGCTGAAATCTATCCTCAAGAGCTGCTCGATCTTTTTCCTGATACGCAAGTTGACAATGCAACTGCGAAATCTTGGTTTATGGACACCTGCTCTTTAGGAGACAACGCCGCTGGCAAGATTACCTCGACCTTTTCTATGCTGAAAAGCGGTCAAATTAAAGCAGACGCTGATGTTACAAAGACCACGACAGCCCCCAAAAAAGCCAAGACAAATAAGCCGCAGAAAAGTGTTTTGGCTGATAATGGTGCCAATCCTGTTTCTGTACCCCCTATGCCAGCCGTTGATGCAAATGCTCCCATTATGCCTACTGTTGCCGCTTCTCCTACCCCGTCGGTACACATTGATTTACAAATTCATATTTCGCCCGATGCATCTCCTGATCAAATCGACAGTATTTTTGCCAGTATGGCTAAACATCTTTACGGTAGATCTTAATGGACAAGACTATTTTTTTGAAAGTCAAAAGGCTCCAAGAGGACATTGATGCTTCTTCTGGGGTACTACCACGAAAAGATGTAGAAAAGCAACTACCAGTTGATGCTTTTGATCAACTGGTAACAGATAAGGCACTCCGAAAAACGGTAGAGAAACTATACCGAGATGGCCACCATGCTCGCGCTGTTGAGGAAGCATATAAGTTTATTGATAACTTGGTCAAAAAAACAGCAAAACAAGGTGACACAAATCTAACCGGTTCCAAACTGATGACAGCGGTCTTTAATGGGAATACTCCCATATTAAAGATTAACGCCGGAGAAAGCACTTCAGAACGGGATGAACAGATTGGATATATGCAAATCTTTTCTGGATGTATGACAGGCATACGAAATCCTCGTGCTCATGAGTGTGACTGGGAAGATAGTGAACAACGCGCCTTACAACTTCTCGTTTGGGCAAATCATTTAGTCGAGAGGATACGCTTATCCGAGAAAGCTCAATAGAAATACCAATTGCCGACTACCCAAAACCGTTTTATACTTCTAATTTCGTGAAACCCTATAATTCTACTCCGACCAAGTAATGATAATCCGAACTACATTATCCAAGTGGGTAATGTGTTCGGATTTATCATTTCTATCGAGAATATATTATAGCATGTAGATGGCAAGGGCAGGAGCATCACTGCTCTTGCCTTTTTCTATAAATCAATATATAATTACATAAATCGAATAAAGGAGGAGTATCATGTGAAAAAATCATGGTGGAAAGTTCCTTTATATTGTATGGTTGCAAGCTGGATATGCTTTCAACTGGAAATTCGTTTCTTAGGGAGATGGGCAATTGTGACGCTGCCTGATGGGAGCATATCATCGGATAATACCCGGTGGATGCTCATGTCTGCCAGCCTCTTCCTTGCGGTTGTCTGCATTGGCGGATTTTTCTTGTTCCGAAAAATGACACGCAAAGAAATTTTCTTCTCTTCTTCTGCCTTAGTCGCTTTGAATATCGTGTTAGGCATATTTACATACTTGACGCAAAGAATATTTACATCATTCGCCATGCTTTGGAGTGCACTTTCGGAATGGGCCAGTGTGTTTTCTCAGATTGCATTTCAGTTCGGCTTAAACGAATGGCTGAGCGCCGCCATTGTGTGGATATTACCCCCATATATTTTCCTCTTGTTTGGCAAGAAAGAAGTTCATACAAATTGATGAACGGCGGACCAAGTAATGATAATCCGAACTACATTATCCAAGTGGGTAGTGTGTTCGGATTTATCATTTCTATTGAGAACATTTTTTGATGCAAAAGGACGGAGGTAGATAACCTCTGTCCTTGCATTTTCTATCGCCCTATTATATAATATGTTTGCCCCGCAGGTCAGCGTTAAACTCTGAAGCTTAAGGAGGCGTTCATATGGAACAGTTTAAGCAAAGACCCAAACTGCTTTCCTACTTTTTAGGACTCGGTGTTATTATTCTTTTCAACTGCTTTGGGTTTCCAATCATAAACTTGAACAAAGAATGGCCAATGATGCTTACCGCCACTAAAATTTATGTTGTACTTGGTAGTGCTCTTTTTTCTGGTGGTATCTTAGCAGGGCTTTTTCCAAAAAAGAAACTATCCTTTATTATTCTTATAACATCTATTACTGTTGGACTTGGCTTGCTCTGTCGGTATTTATTGGAGTTTGGCGAAGTGTCAAACACCTATAATTTTACTGTTCCAAACACATTGCTCCATGTGGGGATATTTCTTGCCTTAACAGACCTTACATATATATGCTATTTTAGAAAAAATAAGTTTCAGCTTGTCGGGTAGACGCAAGTAAAGGCGGGAGCATCGGTTAAGATGTTCCCGCCTTTGTTATACCTTGTCCTCTTGTTCGGCCTGCTGCTTTGCTTTCCACTCGGCGTATTCCCGCTGCCCGTCCTCACTCTCAAAGAACGCTTGTATCTCCGGGAGCAGGACGCGGGCAAGAGCCTCTACCTCGTGATAGGGTATCCCCGTGCCGTAGTCATTGGGCTTCTTTTTTCTTGCCACAGAGCCGCCCCCAATCTAAAGCTGCCCTTCGTCGAACAGATAGCCTTGAAACACCGTGCCATCCCCAGTGATGAAACGGCCCCGCGCGTCCTTGGGTATCTGTTCGGCGGCGCTGGTGTTGTCGAGAAAAATTTGCGAAAGCACGCTGTCTGCTCTGCCGCAAACCCGGAAATCCATGTCGTTGCGTATCTGGCCGGGGATGATTGTTGCGTCCGGTCTCTGCGTGGCAAGAATAAGGTGTATGCCGAACGCCCGCCCTTGCCGTGCGATAGTGGACAGCCTGTTTTCAATTTGCGCCAGCAGCTTCTTCCGCTCGTTGTCGGCTCCGGTTTTGCCATTCATAG
>DXUR01000820.1 GCA_019417795.1 Clostridiales bacterium
ATGCTGCACAACTCCACCCTGAAGCGTCTTCTGCAATTTGGCATCGCCATCAAGCGGGGTGGCGCTTCCCTGCAAGACCGCATGGACAAGGAAAAGAAACCCTACATTTTCGTTGGACTTGTCTGTGTGCGGGAGAAATATCAGGGGCAGGGATATATGCGAAAGGTGCTGGACATTGCCTTTGCCGAGGGCAATCGGCTGGGTGTGCCGGTGATTCTGGAAACCGATGCCAAGTCCAAGTGCGACAAATATGTCCATCTGGGCATGGAACTTGCCGGAGTGCGGGACATCGGCGAATTTGGAAAGCTGTATGACCTGATCAAAAAACCGGACGCGGAAAAGCAGCAGTCTGTCAGTACGGAGGCATCAACATCAAAATGAAAATCACGGTTCTTGTAACGCTCATGGTATTTCTGGCATACTTTCTTGTTTTATACGGCGGGGTGGGTTTCATTCAGGACAAGCGTTTTTTCTCATCCGCACCAAAGGAAAATCTGGACGCAATCCCCGATACAAAGGAACGATTTCCCGGCGCACATAGTATCGGCTGGGTGATTGAGATCATTGCCATCCTGCTTTTTCTCGCTGCGGCGGCACTAAGCGTATGGGACGGCGTCAGAAACGGCTTCGGCTTCCTGGACTTCTTTGTGCGGTTTCTCGCCGTGCTCTACGCCATGGAGATCTACGACATCATTTTCTTTGACTGGGTACTGCTGTGTCACTCCAATTTCTTTCCGCATTTCTATCCGGAGCTGAAAGGCGTGGTCGGTCCGCATATGTTCGGCTATAACAAGCGAACACATATCTGGCACTTTGTGATCTACATTCCCGCCTCCGCTGTGGCAGCGTGGCTTTGCGCGCTGCTTTGAGGACGTGTGACAGAAGCAATCGTTTTGGGAGGCAGAGATTTTCTATGCGTGTGATAAAAAAAGTCCTGCATGAAAAAAGAAAAACAACAGAAGCCCATATCCAGCAGCTTCAGCAGGCGGGGAAACAGGGTGTCCGATATACAGCGATGATGCCAGATGCCCGATTCGCACGCAGACTGAGAAGGGAAAAACAATGATCATACTGCAATTGTTGATTTATTGCCTGCTGTTTACCGCAATGGTAAAAATCGCTGTGATCGGCGGGGCGGTCAATGGACTGTACTTTTATCCCAAGACGGTGCAGGACCAAGCCATTGAGCTGGGACTGATCGACCGCAATACGATGAACCGGAAACGAAAGCGCTTTATGGTTTCGTTTTACATCGTGATGCTTGCTGCTCTTGTGCTGATCATCGGTTTGTGGAACGGGGCTTCCTCCTTTGGTGAGGCCTATTGGCAGGCGCTGCTGTTTCTTGAGGTCATGAATGTCTATGACGGCGTTGTAATCGACAAGCTATGGGTCGGGCACAGCCAGTTTTGGGTGCTGCCAGGGCTTGAAGATGCGCCGTTCGTGCAGACCTGGAGGCAGGTGCTGAAAAAGCGAAGCATACTGGCGCTGATCTGGGTTGCGGGAGCGGCAATTGTCGGCGGTATTGTCCATTTGATTTTCTAAGAAGTTGGAAATTGCCCAAATGAAAAGCAGAATCATGAACTGCAATCGGAGGCAAAAAAGATGAAGACGGAGAAACCGAAAAAGCTGATTCGATGGTACATTCTCGGTGCGATCGGAGCAGTTCTGATGGCTGCCGGGGACTGGCTGCTGGGGTGCGTTCCGCTTCAGAAAACCGACACCAGCCTTTTCAACAGAGCCTGTTATCTGTCTGGCTCTTATGGGCTGTGGAGGCCCGTGCTTACCGTTGGACTGGGAGCGATTGGGGGCTTTCTCTATTACTTTGCGGTAAAAGCACTGAATGCGGACATTGATACAAAGTACAGAAAAACAAAGATCATTCAGTATCTGT
>DXUR01000821.1 GCA_019417795.1 Clostridiales bacterium
GCTGAGGACGGACCAAGTGGCGCTGTTGAGATCGTCCCAGGTCAGTTCTTCACCGGCATTGACCTTGGCCTGCAATTCCTGACCCTTTTCGCTGGGTCCGGCCAGAATGATGCAGCGGTAATAGGTGCTCATATCCTTGGTGTTTTCCTCGATGGTGCCGTCATTCCAGTCAGCAGGGTTCTCGGAATCCTTGTTGATGGCGTAGCGCAGAGCGGTGAGCAGCACGTCGCAATCGTCGGAGAAGAGGACGTAGTTGCCGCCGGAGATGAAGCCAATGTCGGCGCTGCCGGCGCTGAGGGCCTCGCCCACGGCGGTGTAGCTTGTGCCCACGGTCATGTCGATATCCTTCACGTCATAGCCCTTTTCCAGAAGCTTTGCCTGAAGCAGCTGCTCCAGAGGCTCCGTGGCGGTGGTGATCTGGTCCGCGTCGGCGTAGGGGGAGAAGGCGATCTTCAGAGAGGGGATCTCCTTCACACCGGTCTCACCGGCGCTTTCCGTGTTGTTCTCCGCCGGGGTCTGCTTGCCGGCGCAGCCGGTGGCGAGCCCCAGGCACAGAGTCAGGGTCAGAATACTTGCAAGAAACTTTTTCATGGGATTTACCTCCAGATTTGATTTTCTACTCAAAGCGCAAAAAAAATATGTGCCTTGCAGCACATACCGAATTTGACTTCAAGCAGATGCTGACAGCTCTCCCGGCGTCACCAGGAGAAACAGGGGCGGTCGATCCTTACTGGGATCCTCTCAACCCGGAACACGGGTTCCCTCGCAATCTGGTTTCGTCATCAATCTGAGCGCGGCGCCAAGGCGCTCCCCTTTTCGCCGCATTCCGTAACCGTGGATTACCTTACCACACTCTTCCGCAAAATACAAGCGCAAATCCGCAAATAACCGACAAAAACGGGACATTGTGTTCCTATGACTGGTTTCAGGAGACAGCTTTACAAATTTGTCGCAGCTCGCCGGGGAGACAACGAACCCCGGCAGGCCATCATAAGCGTGGCGGCCTGCCGGGGATTCAAAGTCAGTCGTTATTCTGATGGGGAGGCAATTACTTGCCCTGACGCATTTCCTCGTCGATGTCAATGAGGTCCTGGAAATCCGGGCCCCAGAGACGGAAGTTTCCGGATTCGATCATTGCCTTGTACTGGAAGGAGTCCCGGACCTGCTCCGGCAGGATGACACCCGCACGGGCCTCATCACCGTCCTGGTGGGTGTCAGATCCGGCCAGACGGAAATAGTTGGGATGGCGGCGGCACAGCTCCACGCCCCGGTCGCTGTGATTTTCGTGGCGGGGGTTGCCGTTGATGATCTCCGTGCCGTCCACAGCGTCCTCAAACACGGTGGTGTTGCCGTCCCGGTAGGGGTGGGCGTGGATGATAAGGACTTCATTGTGGAATTTCTCGTAGAATTCCCGGGCACTGGTGCAGCACATATAGGGATTGGAACGGAGCCAGTCCTCGTCGATGCCGTATACCAGATAGTCATTGTCATTCTGGGGGAAGCGCAGCTCGGCGCCCAAAATCACATCGAAGCCCAGCTCGTCGCCCCGCTTTTTGGAGGCCTTGTAGCCGGAGAGATAGTGGTCCATGGCCTTCTGCCAGTCATGCTCCGTGTCGATGCGGGAGAGGTACTCCGGATGCAGATGGTCTGTGACCACCAGACCGGAAAAGCCGTGCTTCACATAGCGCTCCACAACGTCGGCGGCAGGCAGATGGCCGCATTTGCTGGTTTCCGCAGTATGGGTATGAGGATCGTAAAGATAACCTTGCATGGTTGTATGTTCCTTTCTACCAGGGGCGGCAGGCCGTCCCGAATTTACAGTGAGATCACTTGGAGGGATCCAGCTTCCGGCAGGTGCCCCGCTGGATCAGCGTCGGCAGCAGGATCTGG
>DXUR01000822.1 GCA_019417795.1 Clostridiales bacterium
GATGCGTTACCCCAATAAAAAATCACAGTTACCTCCACAAACGGCAACTGTGATCTTGTGGCGCATGAAATCGCCCGGACGAGTTACCGTTTTTTTATAACTCGACCGGGAAATACAAAAATCGGCATTATACTTCCTGCTCACAGGAAATACAAGGTTATACCGCGTCATTCACCAGAACGATACAATACTATTGAGGTGAACGATGATGCCGAATTCCGACTTGAAAGTACTTGGAGAAAAGGTTCGCAAGGAGCGCAAGCTGGCAGGTTTAACACAAGAACAACTTGCTGAACGCTGCCATGTTTCAACGAAGCATATCGCCAACATTGAAAAAGGCAGCATGAATCCATCTTACGAAATTCTTTTGGCGATTGCTCGTGTTTTGCCGGTTTCGCTTGATGCGCTGATTACTCCGGGGATGGGCAAAACGGAAATAGAGTTAAAAGAGTTCAATCGAATCTATCTTTCCTGTCCAGAAGCAGTGCGGGAAACCTTAATGGACTCGACCCGCACACTGGCAAAGCATCTGACAGAGTTTTACAGTAAGATTGAAAATCCCTGAAAATGTTTTGCTTGTGGTACAGTATAGCACATTTTTCAAAGTCACTATACCAAAACGAACCCAAAAGCAAACCAATTTCATACCAATTCAGTCGATTCCCAAGCTGATCTGAATCTCTGTTTCCAAATCATTTGCCAATGCCGTATATAGTTCTTGTGGTGTGCGGCAAAGAATTGCATTGAAATTGATAGGGTCGCCCTCATTGAAAAGCCTTACATATCCCCAGCGGCATGGAACAACGTCCAAATAGGTCGCAGACTCTAAAAAGCTATGGAATTGGGTCAATACTTCTTCAAATGTTTGCATGGTTTGACCTCCTGAATTAAGTCATCTCTATTTTAGAATATTCTTGGTCATCTATGCAAGGATGCCGATTTCGTACAGCGTAGAAAACGATAAAGCCATACCGAAGAATCCTACTAGGATCTTACGGTATGGCTTTTATTACAGATTGCGATTCGACCGCACCAATTCCGATGATGGGACAAATTGATATCCAATGTTGGAAACCGTTTTAATATAACGGGGGTGATCTTTGTCATCCTCTATTTTCTGACGGATTCGACCGATCGTGCTGGTGACGGCTCTCAAATAGCTTTCGCTGTCCTTATGCCAGACTGCTTCAAAGATCTGCTCCTTTGTAAACAGTTTGCCCGGATGCTGTGCCATCAAACTCAAAACACCGTATTCATAACGACTCATGTACACCTCTGTTCCATGTTTGAAAACACGGTGGTGTTCCAAGTTGATTTCCAGATCGGGACGGCTCAGAGCGTCTGTGGGATTCCGTATCAAATCGAACCATTCAAAAATCGTCTGCTCTTGCGGTGGGCAGTGATCCTTCGTGATGCGAACAACAACTTCAATTTTTTGCATACAATAGACAATCCTCCCCCAAAGCCAAATCTATATCACTCGATATGGAAAATCGGGTGTAGCTCGCATTTCCGCATTGACCGTGCACTACGATGCCGTGTGCTTTAGCCGCCGTCGTTTTTGGAATCCCGAAAGTTCAGAGCTGCCATCAGGCATCCAAACGCACCTGCCCAGAGAAGGTCGGTATAGGGCCATACTTGGAGAATGGCAAAAATCACCCCTGCGATCAGCAGCAGGATGCCAACCGTTAACAGCAGACTTGCCGATAACTGCTCCATCTTAGGTATCCCTTTCTGTGCGAAGATAGTGCTGCACCCGGTGGACGTCCCCGGAACGAACTGCAATGTACCACAAGGATTGAGTCACTGCTCCGGTAGGCATTGGTGTATTCGGCGGCACCAGAAGCAGTGCCGCCCGCACCTTGTAGGGAATATTGTTTTCCGCCATA
>DXUR01000823.1 GCA_019417795.1 Clostridiales bacterium
CGGTTGCTTTCTTTGGGTGGGTAGACGATGCGCTTCTGCCGTTCCCGATAAGGCTTGTACTCGATGGTGGAGAGCTGGTGCTCCAAGCAGATCAGATCGCTCAACCGCTGCACCGCAAAGGTGGAGAGCCAAAAGTTGCGGAACTTTTTTCGACCATCCAGTGCCGTAGAGTTGAAAACAATGTGGTTGTGGATGTGCGCCCGGTCGGTGTGGGTAGCAACGATAAAAGCGTGCTTGCCCTTCAAAAAACGCTCAGCAAATTCGTAGCCGATGCGGTTAGCTTCCTCCGGCGTGACCTCCCCCGGCTTGAAAGACTGTCGCACCTGATAGGCGATCACATCACTTTTCTGACTGCGCCCAGTGGTCTGCTCGTACAGCCGTTTTGTCAGCAGAAATTCTTCATCCACGGTCAACGGGCTGCACTGATAGCTGCTTACCAGCTCGCCCTGCTCGGTCTTGTCCGGGTTTTGGACATAGCTGGTGTGATTGTGCAGACACGCCCCGATGGACTTGCCCTTGTTTTTCCGCATAGGGATCAACCGTGTCGCTGCCAGTGGTCATCACCCCCTGTTACAAAAAGAAAATGCCGCACATCGGCGGCATCAAGATAAAAATATCACAATCCGGCAACCCAGCCACTAAAACGTTCTGCTGCATCTGCGATCAAAGTGCCCATAAAAATCAACACAAAGCAGCCAAACTCTGCCACCAGCAAGATCAAAAACTGTAACCACTCCCGGCAGTACAGCGTATAAAGACCGCAGCCGAAAATATACAGCATGGGCAGCGCCAGCACAAACGCCGACAGGTTCAACGTCCATTTCAGCATCAGCGCAAGGAAAGCCGTAATCAGCCAAAACGGAAAAACGATCATCTTAAAAACGAACCTCATATCCAGCACCTGCCTTTCTTTCGCCCTTATTATAAAGGTAGCAACCACTGCGTTGCAAGGATGTCAACTCTTATGTAGCCCCGCAGTCCTCCAACTGCGGGGAAAAATCTTAGAGTTCTGCCAGCCGGGAAAGAATCTGCCGACCAATGTCGATCAGCTCATCCAGCCGTTGCCGCAGGTCCTCTATGTCGGCGGCATAGACCCGACCATTTTCATTGGCGGCTTTGGCGTACTGGTTCAGATTGTTGCTGCACATCTGCAAGAGATACGCCATGCGCCGCAGTTGCGGCAGGTCAAGATTCAGGCAGTAGCCATCCAGTGCCATCTTGCGGATATAGGCACTCAGGCTGCGGATACCCATGCCCAGCATTTTCTCATAGATGCGGTTCTTCTCGGTCTTTGTGGTTCTCAGGATGATGATTTCATCCCGCTTTTCTTTCACCGGGCATCACCATCCTTGTCGTAGTAACTGCGGAAGGGCTTCACCGGCTCCGGCTTGTCCGACTTTTCTTCCAGTGCCGCCAGTACCGAGGGGCGGCGAGGGGCATCCTCCTGTTCTTCCTCGTCCTGTTCCGGCCCATGGCTCTTTTCGTCCACATCCAACTGGGCGTTCAGCTCTGCAAGCCGTGCGGACTTTTCCGCCAATTCTTCCTCCTGCGGGAAGGGCTTTTCCACCTCGATTTGTGCCGCTGCCTGCTGCTGATGCAGGGTGTCCAGCTCGTTTTCGGCAGCGGTGATGCGCTCCGGGAAGTTGTTCAGCGAATTATCCAGACGGATGATGTTGCCCAGCGGGTCGGTGCCCAAAGGCACCGTATACTTCCGCTGCCCTTTCAAAAGTGCCTGATACTCCGTGCGGAAAGCATCGAACCGCAGAGAAAGCTCAAAGCCCCGGTAACTGCCGATCACTTTTTCCTCAGCGTTGGGCAGTTCGGAACAGGCAAGCACCAGACGCTCACCGGCGGTCTTTTTCTCATCGTAGGTCACGCCCTTGA
>DXUR01000824.1 GCA_019417795.1 Clostridiales bacterium
TCTGATAATAGGCTGGTTTTCGCAGTTTCAGGTACGCCTTGTGCAGCATCCCCCAGCGGCCAATCGGACGGGTCCGTGGCAGTTTCAAGGCTGGCAGATAATAATCACCCACCAAAACATATTCCATTCCTGTCCGGGCATCATAGATTTTTTCTTTCATTGTCTGTCCTCCTTTTTCGTTAGAACACAAATTCCGTGTAAGTATTTTTCTTGTGATTCACTTCGATTTTCTTTACATACTGCTGCAGATTATCTGCCGTTAAAAGAACCTCTGTGTTGCCTGCGATTTGCTTTTTCTTCTGCAATTCTTCTTGAACAACGACCAGTTCTTTCTCGTTTTCAGCTTTTGTCTGTCTGAATGCCTCAATTTCATTCTCTGCATCCTGCTTCAATTTCAAGAACTTTTCTTTTGAAATTTTTCCAAGGACATACTGCTCGTAGCCGCTGCGCTTCTGTGATTCCAGTCGAACGATATTGCCTGACGCCTGTTCAATTTCACGTTTTGTAGCTATTTCTTTTGATTGGAGTTTGCTTTTTCCAGAGCTTTTCCGTACCAGCTTCTGCAAATCACGGTGTTCTTCCATCCGCTGGTGCAACTCCTTGTTAATGCCGTTCCAGAGATCTTTCTCTGAAATTGAAACATGGCAAGATGCACAGTAAAAATACAGCGCACCATCACTTTGCCAATGACAAACCAATTTTTCTCCGCACTTTTTGCAAAAGATTCTGCCTTTGAAGATGTTCGGATTGTTTTTTCTGCGCTGTCTACACCACTTTTTTCGCTCTTCCTTGACTGCTTGCTCGGCTTCCCGTAATGCGGAAATTTCATCAAACAATTCCCAGCTGATAATCGCCGGATGGCTGTCCGGCACCATCCGCCAGCTTTCCCGTGGATTCTGCCCGATTTTCCGATTCTTTTCATCGTAGGCGATGCGGTTATAGACCATTGTTCCTGTGTAGATTGGATTTTCCAGCACCTTTGTCACGAACACGGTCTGCCATGCTGGGTCCTTTACCCGCAAGGTGTTTTTCAGGTATCCCAGCTGACAGCGGCGTGTAAAAGGTGTTGGGATTCCCTGCGCAGACAGCTTCTTTGCAATCTCGCGCTCTTTCATGCCGGATTTCTTCCAGAGAAAAATCCGAACTACCACATCGCTGACTTCCTCGTCCAGAATCAAATGATTCTGCTGATTTCTCTTGTAACCGAACGGAACAGGCGTATAAATTTCTCCTCGTGCTTCCTTGGAACGAAAGCACGACTGAATCTTCTTGGACAGGTCTTTCGAGTACATTTCATTGATCATGCTCTTGATCGGCACCAGCATCCCGTCCCGGCTCTGTCTGTTCAGGCTGTCATAATTATCATTGATGGCTATAAATCTTACTCCAAACAGTGGAAACACTTGCTCCAGATACTGACCTGTTTCCACGAAATTGCGACCCAGTCGGGAGAAGTCCTTTACCACGATGCAGTTGACTTTCCGCTCCTGCAGTGCTTTCAACAGCCGTTCAAATTCCGGGCGGTCAAAGTTCATCCCTGTGCACCGCTTGTCCGCAAATACATCCAGCAGCATCAGATCATCCCGGTGGTTGATATACTCTTTGATGTAAGAAATCTGTACTTCCAGCGATTCCATATCCCGAAGTACATCATCAAAATCGGACAGTCGTGCGTAAATTGCGGTTTTCCAGATACGGTGCGGTGCGTTTTCCGCTTCCCGCTGCGCAGGTCTTACCTTTTTGCTTGCTCTTGCCATAAGTCACAGCCTCCTTTTAAGCTGATTCATCACGCTGCCCCATCTGCTTTTGATGCAGTTCTTCCAGCAGGTCCGCAATTTCATCGTGGAATCGGAACGTAATTTCTACCCGATTGCCCTCATAC
>DXUR01000825.1 GCA_019417795.1 Clostridiales bacterium
GATAAAGAAGTAATAGAAGTGTAAAAAATTTTGCCGTTCCTATCCGGCACTTGCGCATTGTGTCGGATAGGTCGGGCGTTAGGCTTCGGGCAAGTCAATCTTGCCGACAAAGCTGTAATAAATCTCAATGTCCTGCCTGCGGGTGCCGTTCTCGTCATAGCTGCACTCATGCACGACGATTTTCTCAATCATCTCCCGCAAGAGGGTGGGGGTAAGTTCCTCAAAGGCAAGGTGCTTTCGGACGATACCCATAAACTTTTCCGCGTTGACGGTGGCGGCCTGCGACTTATCCAGTTCTTCCTGCAAAGCGGCGGCGCGGTCTTTCAGTTCCCGCTGCTCCTGCTCATAGTCTGCCGACAGTTCCATGAAACGCTCGTCGCTGATTTTGCCGTTCACATTATCCTCGTACAGCCGCTTGATAATGCGGCTCACTTCGGCAATGCGTTCCTGCGCCTGTTCAAGCTGTTTGGTGGCTGCGGCGGTCTTTCTCTTGCCGCCGATCTCGTTCTGCTGGATAAGCAGCTTCACAAAGCGGCTCTCATGCTTGGCGGCGTATTCCGTCACTTGCCGGAGATTGGAGAGGACACCGGCGGTCAACAGGTCGGTGCGGATAAAGTGCGCCGTACAGTCGCGGGTGCGCTTCTTGTAGCTGCCGCAAATGTAACAGTCCTGCTTGCGGTTTTTGTTCTGATACCGCTGCTGGTACATCACATGGCCGCAGTCGGCGCAGAACAGCATACCGGAGAACAGCCCCACTTCATCATAGCGGTTCGGGCGTTTGCGCTGCTTGCGTAACTCCTGCACACGCTCCCATGTTTCCGTGTCAATAATCGGCTCATGGTGGTTCTCAAAAATGGCCTGCTTCTCAATGGGATTTTCTACGCTGTGCTTGGTCTTGTAAGAGGGCTTCTCCGTCTTGAAGTTTACCAGACAGCCGGTGTACTCCCGGTTTTCGAGGATATGAACGACGGTGTTCGTCGCCCATTTGCACTCATAGCCGGGGTGGTAGCGTCGTGTGCTGCCCGTCCTGCGGTATTCCAGCGTCCCCGGCGTGGGGATTTGCTGCTCCGTAAGCATACGGGCAATCTTGGTCGGGCCATTCCCGGCAAGGCAAAGCTGGTATATCTGCTGGACAACCGGCGCGGTTTCCTCGTCAACGATATAGTTCTCGTCCTCGTCCATGAGGTAGCCATATACCGGCTTGCTGGTAACAGGCTTTCCACTCATGCCTTTTGCTCGTTTTACTGCCTTGATTTTCTTGCTCGTATCTCTCACCAGCCATTCGTTGAACAGATTTCGCAGAGGGGTAAAATCGTTGTCCATGCCGCCGTTTGCGCTGTCCACATTGTCGTTGACAGCGATAAAACGCACACCCTTTTGAGGGAACAGCATTTCCGTGTAAAACCCTACCTGCAAGTAGTTTCGCCCTAACCGGCTCATGTCCTTGACGATGACCGTACCCACTTTCCCGGCTTCAATGTCCGCAAGCATGGCTTGAAATCCGGGCCGCTGGAAGTTCGCGCCGGAAAAACCGTCGTCGGTGTACCAGCGCAGATTGGTAAAGCCGTTCTGTTTTGCGTAGGTTTCGAGTATCCTTTTTTGGTTCGATATGGAATTACTCTCGCCTTGCAATTCATCCTCGTGGGACAATCTCGGATAAAGGGCGGTAATGAGGTTTTGGGTGGCTTGTCTTAACATAAAATCCTCCGTTTCCGACAGCCAGCCCCACTATTCCGTAGCTTTATTGTACCACGGAATAGCGGGGGCTGTATAGCGGCAAAAGTGTAAAATCTGCTTCTTTATGATTTGTCAAATTTCCGGTTTTTGTGTAGCAGCGGCTTCCGCTTCCAGTACCCGCGCCATTTTGTCGGCGGCGGTGG
>DXUR01000826.1 GCA_019417795.1 Clostridiales bacterium
CCATTGAGCACGGCGCAAAAATGGATGAGGAGACGGTTCGTCTGTACAAGGAGCGGGGCGCATTTCTGTGCACGACCATCTCCCCGGCCCTGCCCTATGCGCTGTTTGACACTGCCGTTTCGGGCGCATCGGAAAAAGACCAGTACAACGGAAAGATCGTCTTTGACGGCGTGATCGAAAGCGCAAAAACCGCGCTGGCAAACGGCATCCCGGTGGGCTTGGGCAACGATGTAGGCTGCCCCTACATTACTCAGTACGATTTCTGGCGGGAGTTGTGCTACTTCCACAAATACTGCGGTGTGAGCAACCGTTTTGCCCTCTACACGGCCACCTTGCGCAACGCGCAGCTGGCGGGCATCGGCGATGTGACCGGCTCTATCGCGCCCGGCAAGAGCGCAGACTTTATCGTGACCCGCGAAAACCCGCTGGAGGATCTGCGTGCCTTGCAGCATCTGGAACTGGTGGTCTGCCGCGGCCGTGCCGTGAAAAAGCCCTCTCCCAAACGCAGAAAAGAGGTAGACGCCCTGCTGGACCCGTATCTGGTTTAAGCAGCCTGTCCAACATATAAAAACGCGAGTGGCCAAAACGGTCGCTCGCGTTTTTGTTTGCTATCGGTGGTTGCATTTTCTCTTTTCCGGTGCCGCCCGGTGTGGTATACTGGAAATGCAAAAACCAGAAAATGGAAGGAGCAAAAAAATGAACATTCGTAAAGCCGAGGAAAAAGACATTCCCAGACTGCTTGCGCTGCTGGGGCAGGTGCTGCAGATCCACGCAGAGATACGCCCGGATATTTTTATTCCCGGCACCACAAAATACACCGTCTGTGAACTGGCAGCGCTTTTGAAGCAGGAGGATAAGCCCATCTACGTTGCCGTGAACGAGGAGGATGTGTGCATGGGCTATGCCTTCTGTCAGCTGAAGAAGCAGCCTTTTTCCACCAACATGGTGCCCTTCAAGTCGCTGTTCATTGATGACCTTTGCGTTGACAAGCAGGCGCGCGGACAGCACATCGGGGAAAGCCTGTTTGAATATGTAAAGCAGCAGGCAAAAGCGCTGGGTTGCTACGAGGTGACCCTGAACGTCTGGGCGGGGAACACTTCGGCAGAGCACTTTTATGAAAATATGGGCATGAAAACCAAGGAACGGCAGATGGAGTATATTCTGTAACTCGGCTTCCTGGTTTCAGGACAAATAATGTATTCTATATCCCCCGGCGGGCAGCTACAAAACAGCTGTCCGCTTTTTATCGCAATATAAAATAGCCGCCATTCATTTAATCGATTCCTTTGAGTTTTCTTTGTATAAATCATCTAAAAGCTCTTTTTGTGTTTGCTCTACTGCTTTGCTATAATGTTCTCTAGCTTCCTCTCCTTGTAACGTTTTATACCCGCCATTTCCGTCTGGAATATCAACACGAACAACATTTTGCTCATCTAATTCGGATGCTGCATTAAGTGCATCTTCAATTTCTTTACTGCCCATAATTTGTGGAGCATCAGTCGTTATTGGCCTGCCCAATATTATAATTAGTAGCACCGCTATTACCGCAAACATTAACACAATTTTTCCGACTCTCATCCGAAACGCTCTTTTTAGATTTATTTCTCATTGCGGGGCTTTTTAATTTTGCAATTCACAATCCGACTTGCAAGATAAATTATCCAAAAAGTAAGGATATAATTGTTCGTTATAAACTTTGTAAAGGTCGCTTGTTCCCCTAATCTTATTTCAACAAAGAAAAATATCAAATACTGCACAACTAGCATACTACCAACGTCTACTACCAGTTTTTTCACTATCTTCGGCTCCTCTCTATAAACCCTTTTATCCAGATAACGCAGCAAATCACTGGTTTGTTGCAAGATTTTCTGTTTTTAT
>DXUR01000827.1 GCA_019417795.1 Clostridiales bacterium
CGGTCCACGAACTCCTGGGGAGTGACGCCGGCCTCGTCGGCCTTCAGCTCGATCTTCTGGCCGTGCTCGTCGGTGCCGGTGAGGAACATGACGTCCTCGCCCTTCAGCCGGTGATACCGGGCCAGGGTGTCGGTGGCCACGGTGCAGTAGGTGTGGCCGATGTGCAGCTTATCTGAGGGGTAGTAGATGGGGGTTGTGATATAAAAAGTGTCCTTTTCCATATCCGGTTCCTCTTTTCTTCTTTATGATAAATTTTGAGTGATCGCAAATAAAAACGCCGTCCCTGAGCATACGCTCAAGGACGGCGAAGAAAGCCGTGTTACCACCTTGATTCACCCACACCTCGCGGCGTGAGCCTCTGCGGGTACAAGCCTGCCGAAACCGGCACGCGATACCCTGACGCTGTAATGGGCGCACCCATCGCAGCTTGCGCCAAAGCGCTGAGCCGCGCGGCTCCGGGGCCATGTTCTGCCCACCGCATGGGTCCCTTTTCAGCTGCCGGGACTCTCTGAACCATGCCGCGAGGACGTACTCTCCCCTTCATTGCATTCTCGATTGCACTCACTTATACCATATTTTAATTGATTAGACAATCCCCCGGAAAAATTTTTCCGTTTTCCCCTTTTTTTTTTTCGTTGGGGTTCTTCCCCCGCCATTTTCCGGCAGCATAGTGATAGACCGACAGAGCGCATGCCACGGCCCAGCCGATGCCGTAGCTCCAATACATAGCGTCCGGGCCGAAGCGGTTTGCCAGCAGGTACAGGAAGGGGACCCGCAGCAGGATCACAGAGGCCACCACGTTCACCATGGGATACAGGCTGTCGCCCGCGCCCCGCATGGCGGAGTTCAGTACGAACAGAATGGCAAACAGCACGTAGGGCGGCATCACACATTGCAGATACCGGGCGCTGGCGGCGATGACCGCCGGGTCCGGGGAGAAGATCCGGGACAGAGGGACGGACAGCCACACCACAAGGGCGGAACTGAGAACTGTCCACACAACGGCCATGGTCACGGTGATCCGGACGCCCTGACGGACCCGGTCCTCCCGGCTTGCCCCCATATTCTGCCCCACAAAGGAGATCACAGCGGCGGCCAGGCTTTGGACCGGCAGGAAGGACAGGGTATCCAGTTTATTGCCCACATTGAAGCCAGCAGTGAAGGCCTTTCCGTAGCTGTTGACCTTGGAGAGTACGCCCATGGCGCCCAGGGCCACCAGAGACATCTGGATACCGCTGGGCAGGCCAATGCGGATGATCTCACAGAACAGTTTGCGGTCGAAGATCCCGTTGAAGGGATGGATGGCCAGCTGCGGATACCTGCGGTTGATATACCAGATACCGAACAGCCAGCTGCATAATTGGGCGATGACGGTGCCAAGCGCTACACCCAGCACCCCCAGCGGTACCGCCAGCACCAGTGCCAGATCCAGAAAGATGTTCAAAATAGTGGACACCGCCAGAAACAGCAGTGTGGTGGAGCTGTTGCCCATGCCCCCTAAAATGCCGGCGTTGAGATTATAGCCGATGCTGCCGACAAGCCCCGCACAGACCACCAGCAGATAGGTCCGGGTCTCTGCCCAGGCGGCGGGGTCCACCCGTAAAACGGTCATCAAGGGATGCACCAGCAGCAGCGCGGCGGCGGTGATGGGCAGAATACTGCGGATAAAGGCGGTATACAGGCTGTCGATGGCGCTTCGGACTCGGTCCGGTCTCCCGCCGCCGAAGGACTGGGCGATGACCACGGTGCCGCCGGTGGCGATGCCGGAGAACAGGGATGTGAACAGGAAGATTACCGGAAAGCCGACGCCCACGGCGGCCAAGGCTCCGTCGCTGACAAAGTTGCCCACCACCCAGCTATCCACCATATTGTAG
>DXUR01000828.1 GCA_019417795.1 Clostridiales bacterium
CGAAATTCTTCCGGGGTATAAATCCCTTTGATTTCTCCTTTTTCCAGATAAACAATTCGGTCGGCCAGTTCCATCAGGTAGTACAGCCGGTGTTCTGCTATCAAAACCGTTTTGCCCTGCTTTTTTATCAGCCGCAAATGCTCTCTCAACTCCTGAATGGAAGTCATATCCAAATTGGAGGACGGTTCATCCAGCAAATAAATCTGTGGGTTCATGGCATAAACAGAAGCGAAGGCGATTTTCTGCTTTTCTCCGCCGGACAACTCAAAAATATTTCTGTTTCGTAGCTTTTGAATATGCAAATCTTCAGTTGTCTGCTCTACTCGCTCAGCCAATTTCTTAGGAGGGCGAGCTTCATTTTCAATTCCGAAGGCAATCTCGCTGTCTGTATCAACATTAAAAAACTGCGTCCGTGGATTTTGGAAAACGGAGCCGATCTTAGCGGCAATCTGATACATAGGGATATTGCTGATTTCCTGACCATCTACCAGCACACGGCCATGAAGTTCCCCTTGATAAAATTGAGGAATTAAGCCGTTCACCAGCCGTGTGATCGTTGTCTTTCCGCACCCACTGCGGCCACAGAACAGGACACATTCTCCGTCCGAAATTTTCAAATTGATGTCATGCAGCCCGCCATGCTCCTGTCCTGTATAGGTAAACGATACATTTTCAAACTCAATCAACCGATCACACCTCCCCGCACACATAATTCAAAAATCAGATAAGCTACGGCAACGGTCATGACGCCCCAATCGGCAGCTCCGCATTTTATCTGGACAAGGCAGGTGCGTGGATTGGGATTTTCAATTCCACGGGTGACAGAAGCAACAGAAAGATCATCCGCTGCTTTTGAAGCTGCCATCAACAAAGGCACATAAATACACTCAACTGTCATGCCCGGATGTGCTAAAAAGCTCGCCAGAGAAGGTGAAACATCTCTCATCCGCATAGCGTCCTTGATATAGCGCCAGTCCTCTTGAATAGTTGGAATGTACCGTAGCATAACTGCCATAGGAATTACTAACTTTTTGGGTGCGTGGACACGGTTCATAGCAGACAGGAACTCATTGACTTTTGTAGTAGTCAGAACAATCCCGGCCAAGGTTCCGCACGCATATACCTTATGAAACAATCCTAAAAAGGCAATAAACATTGTCCGCAGCGTGCCTGTCATTTCTGCCATGATCCAAACTGTCAGGGCACAGATGACCGCATAAAAGCATACAGCCTTAATGACATATTTCCACTTTCCAAAGAAAGCCCCCAATACCGCAATCAGCATAACAAGGACAAATTGATATGCAAGTGAAGGAGCAAACATGGACGATAAAACACACATAAGAATAAGAAAGAGCTTAGCCCGTGGGTCGAGCCAAAGCCCTTTCTTGTGGCGTTTACCGCTCATGCTGTAATACCTGCTTTTTCAAACTGCTTTTTCAGCATTTTGCAGCCTACAAAGGCGCTGATCGCAGATGTAATGATAGCAGCGGCAAACATGGCAATCAGAATGCCGGTGTTAGCGGTTGCCTGCATGGTGTCGATGTAGCTCTGTTCGGTTCCATTACCCAGCATTGTCTGCGCCCAGCCGTTGGGATCAACAAAGAACACGATATATGAACCAGTGCCACCGAGAGAGAACAGGATATAAGACAGGCTGTTGAGTTTTTTGCTTTTGTACTGCCCTGCACCAGCAACAAAGTCCGCGACAATCGCCATGATCAGGTAGCCCAATGCAAAAGCCCAGTGCATACCGGTCACGAACCAAATAATACCCATGATAACGCCCATTATAGAAAGGCTCCAACGCTTATGTACTTTTGCAATCAGCAAAAGATAAATGGGGCCAGCAAGCAGCCCACCTCCTGC
>DXUR01000829.1 GCA_019417795.1 Clostridiales bacterium
CGGCCCGCTCCACGCCCTTGGAGCAGTC
Organism: Clostridiales bacterium; assembly: GCA_019417795.1. The sequence goes on from DXUR01000829.1 coordinate 29, forward strand.
GCCCACCATATCCATGGCCCCGGAGATAAAGAGAATGGGGGTGTGGTGGTTCATTTTGCGGATGTTGTCCTCCTTGCAGACAAAGCGGATGCCGGAGAGCATCTCCCGGAACAGCCCCGCCGAGGCGTTGCCCTGACACAGGGGATCTTTCAAATAAGCGTCCACGTTGTCCGGGTTCAGGGACAGCCAATCCATGCTTGTGCGGTTGGGGGCGAAGCGGCGATTGTAAATGCCGAAGGAGGCTTTTGTGGCCACGGCGCTGGGCCTGGACTCGCCGTTTCGCAGACATTCGGCGTTGATGACGGCCAAACTGGCCGCCGTTGATGCGGCGCTCATGTAGCCGGTGCCCATGATAATAGCGCCGTCCACCGTGCCGGGATAGCGGATGAGATAAGTCCGGGTCAGGAAGGAACCCATGGAGTGCCCCAGCAGGAAATAGGGCAGGTTGGGGAATTGCCGGTGGGTCAGCTTCCGGAGCTGCTCCATGTCCTCCACCACCCAGTTCCAGCTGCCCTTGGGACCGAAGTACAGCCGGGGCGCACCGTCAGAGACTGACAGGCCGTGGCCCAAATGGTCGTTGCCCACCACGGCAAAGCCACGCTCTGTCAGATACCCGGCGAAGTCCTCGTACCGCAGCACGTATTCCGAAACGCCGTGGGCGATTTGCAGGACGGCCCGGGGCGCGCCCTCCGGCAGCCACTCCACGGCGTGAATGGCGGTTTTGCCGTCGGCGGACGGAAAGGTAAATTCACGTTTCACCATGGAAATTTCCTCCTGTGTATGATAAAATGCAGTTTATCATAGTGTAACACGCTTTTTTGAAAAATACCAGAGGAGGAATCCCAATGGAGACCTATATTGCCGCACTGGATCAAGGGACCACCACCTCCCGGGCCATTCTGTTCAACAGCCGGGGAGAGATCGTATCAAAGGCCCAATATCCCTTCCGGCAGATCTTCCCCCAGCCGGGATGGGTGGAGCACGACCCCATGGAGATTTGGTCCACCACAGTCCGGGCGCTGTCCGAGGCGGTGGACGCTGCCCATATCGACCCCAAGGCCATTGCCGGCGTCGGTATCACCAACCAGCGGGAGACGGCGATCCTGTGGGACCGCCGGACAGGACAGCCGGTGTACAATGCCATTGTGTGGCAGTGCCGCCGTACGGCGGAGATCTGCGACCGGCTGAAGGCCGATGGCCTTGGAGAAACGGTGACGGAAAAAACCGGCTTGCTGATCGACGCCTATTTTTCTGGTACGAAGCTGAAGTGGATCATGGACAACATTCCCGGCGTCCGCCAGCGGGCGGAGCGGGGAGAACTGTGCGCCGGGACGGTGGACAGCTGGCTTATCTGGAACCTGACCGGCGGGAAGGCCCATGTGACGGACTATTCCAACGCCAGCCGTACCATGCTGTTCAATATCCATACCCTGCAATGGGACCCGGCGCTCTGTGCCGCGCTGGACATCCCCATGGACCTGCTGCCGGAGCCGAAGTCCAACAGCGAGGTCTACGGCCATCTGGCTTCCGGCTTGCCGGGATTGGAGGATCTGGCGGGCATCCCGGTGTGCGGCAGCGCGGGCGATCAGCAGTCCGCCCTGTTCGGACAGGCCTGCTTTACTCCCGGTCAGGCGAAGAACACCTACGGGACCGGCTGCTTCACCCTGATGAACGTGGGCGATACGCCTGTGCGGTCCCGCAGCGGCCTTGTGACCAGCGTGGGCTGGCAGGTGGCGGGGAAAACCGTCTACGCCTTGGAGGGCAGCGTGTTCAACGCCGGCAGCACCATCCAGTGGCTCCGGGACGAGCTGGGGCTGATCCAGAGCGCCCCGGAGTGTGA
>DXUR01000083.1 GCA_019417795.1 Clostridiales bacterium
GGACACTTTTTTGCCGTTTGTCCGGGAAAACTCAAAAAATTTCTTGAAGTTTTTTCTGATGGAGTTTGCCATGTCCCATGAAAGCTCAATGTGATGCACTGGGTAGTAGGGGGTATATGTTTGACACGGTATGCGAAACGTATAGGAATGTGTCAAGTTTATTTAAGGCGGCAGAAAAAGAAGTGAAAGAGGAAATTGGTTATTATATCGAAAACTTGGAGTGCGGCATGGACGACGCTGTAAACGAATATAGTTACGGCAAGCCATAAGGCTCCCCGAGAAAAAAGGTTGGGGGAACCTTACGGCTCCGATCTATATAAAAAAGCACCCAAAGAATGAATTTACACATTCTCTGAGTGCTTTGTTGCCAAACGGCCAGGATGAAATTGTAAACACAGAGGGAGGTCCCTCTGTGCCCGTCCGGTTCTGTGCTTCCCGTTAGAAAGCATAAAAATAGTGCCTGAAAGATGTTCTCTCAGACACTGTGTAACCTGAAAACTATAACTGCAAAAATGCAATCAATGAAACTTACAATGAAATTATAGCAGAAAACGAGACGGATTTCAAGTAGTTTTCCGGATTTCAATCTTATACCACTTCATTTGCTGACTCGGGGGGTGAAGTGCAGATAAACACTCAATAAGCGGATTGTTAGTATGCTGTTTCCATTTTTTGAAGTCAATTAGCAGATTATCCGGTTCAACTAAATAACTTTGGTAATAGCAAAGTCCCCTGCAGCTTGACGGATATATTCTTATCTGCGCATAGAGAGCATTTCGTTCTGCAATATGTGATAACCTGTCCAATTCGGCTTTAAAATCAGAATATACTATACGTCCATGCAGGGTCACAGACCGACAGAGTGTCCATGGCCCGCCGCAACGCCTCGGAATTGCTCCCGTCCCCAGCATCGATGGCCATCTTTCGCTTGTCAGACGGCTGTTTCTGGGCGGTCAGAAGCAGATACAGGGCAATGCAGTTGGGGATCCGTTCGCAGAAATCGACACAGTAAACCGTGTTGTAAATGACTGCATAGTCGCCCATAGCAAATAGCAATCCGCAGATCAGCGAACTGGTGATGCCGGGTTTCGGGTTGTTGAGCAAATCGGCCAGCTGCTCCGGGGTCCACTTAGTGGCCGCTTTAAAGATGGGAAGATTGCGCTGCATCTCCTCCGTTGCCGCATTGACAACCTGGAAATATGCCGTGAACTTCTCGCTCCCGGGGACAGCATAGAAGTCCGTGTTGGGTGCAAAATATGCGGCGAAAATCTGCATCAGCTCTTCTTGAGAGATGGGGGTGTTCCGCTCCTTGTTCTGTGCCCCTTGCTGAAAGGCCGCCTGCTGTGCCTGGAGCAGCTGTAGAAGCTTGGCGGCATCCTCCGGCGAGATACTTGGCTTTTTCTTCTTGAATAGCTTATCAAACAGCCCCATAAGTATCCGTCCTCTCTACCATTAATTGACAGGCGTGTTTGCTTTCGTTGTTTAATAATACTATATCATAAAGCAATAAAATACGCAATATGCGTTGACGAAAATTGACATTTTCCGGATTTCAATCTTGTACCACAATGAATTTGAAAAAAATTCTTGAAGCCGGTTGATTTTTTCGAGAAATCCGGCTATAATAATATCGGATATTAAATCAGCCGAAAGGAGAGACTTTATGGAATATATTAAACGGCATGCAGAAGCAACGGTGAATATGCTTTCCAAAATGTTTGGCGCGATCCTTGTCGCCGGCCCGCGGCAGGTCGGTAAAACCACCATGCTTCAGCGCATTACAGAAGGGATGAACTATGCAACTCTCGACGATCTGATCGTCCGTGCGGCTGCTCAGGAGCAAAGCGGCACCTTTTTCAAAGACAATCCGCCTCCGGTATTTGTTGATGAAATCCAGAAGGCGCCGGAATTGTTTTCTCAGATCAAGATGTTTATAGACCGGGAACATAAAAAAGGTCAGTTTTTCATGTGCGGCTCTCAGCAGTTTCAAATGATGAAGGGCGTTAGTGAATCACTGTCCGGCAGAATCGGGCTGGTAACTCTGCTCGGTTTCTCCTTGCGTGAGAGGTATGGCGTTTCCAATGACACACCGTTTCTGCCGACGGATGAGTATTTTGATGAGCGCAAAAAGCAGCTTGCCAACATTCCATACGAGGATGTATGGAAGACGATCCACCGCGGCTCTATGCCGGAGCTCTGTGAGAATCCGGATTTTGATTGGCAGATGTTTTATGGCGCATATGTGCGAACCTATATTGAACGCGATGTTCGCGATCTGTCTGAGATTGGAGACACCGTAAAATTCACTCGCTTTATGACTGCTGCCGCAGCGTCCACCGGGCAGCTCGTCAACCTTGCCTCTATGGCACGGGATGTCGGGATCAGTCAGCCGACAGCGGAAAGATGGCTTTCGATTCTTGTAGCTTCCAACATTGTTTATCTGCTAAAGCCATACTCAAACAACATCACCAAGCGTGCGGTGAAGACTCCAAAGCTGTATTTCTTGGATACCGGGCTGGCAGCCTACCTTACACGGTGGAATACGCCGGATGTTTTGAAAAACGGCGCTATGGCCGGTGCTTTCTTTGAGAGCTTTGTGATCTCCGAGATCATTAAGAGTTATCATAACAGGGGAATCGTTGAACCGCCGCTGTATTTCTACCGCGACAAAGATATGAACGAGATCGATCTGGTGATTGAAGAAAACGGAACACTGTATCCTCTCGAAATGAAAAAGCATGCAGATCCGCAGAAAAAGGATATGGATGCATTTGATTTGCTCGACAAGATTCCCAGCACTGAGCGTGGTCCGGGCGGAGTCATTTGCCTTTATGACAGGCTTATTACACTGAAAGGCAATGACCGTGTTATTCCCATCAACTATCTGTGATAGATTTATGTGATTGAATTAAGGCAACCGAGTTGACCCAAACAGGACTCGGCTGCCTTTGTCTTTTCCGCTTATGATACGGTATTCATTTTGCCCCACAAGGAGTTTCACCAAACTCCTTGAAAAAGCCGGCTACAACGCCTACAATAGATATCGTGTGCTTCGTTGGGAGGATTGGGAATGGAAGAAGCATCAAAAGCTAAGCACTATATTGCCGTTAATACCAGTGGACGGTATCCGCTATTGAAAACCGCCCAGGACTACACAGAATATTTCCATGAGGCATTATCCTTCTCGGATCTGTATGAAACCTACCGATACATAGAAAAATGCGGGCTTGAAAAAATCGCAACCGTCATTACCCGAATGATTTGACCGCATCATCTGCGGTCTTTTATTTTAGGGCATATGTCAAAGCAATCTACTTCAGACGGCCGATCAGCACAAAGCGGGCATTATTAAATTCATAACTACAGGTGGACAATGTTATAACTCGGTCCTCGGCCGTTGGTATTACTTTGCTCTTGAACCAAGATCGACCAACAGTTTCATTCAGCCAATCGACATATTCGTCTTCCGTTGCAAACGTTACCTTCCAAGCGTTCTCATCATTGGCACCGGCAACATAGCCCGCAAAAAACTCAATCCAGTAGTTCTTCGATGGGGTCAGAATCATTCCTGTTGCATGGTTCTCATAGAAAGTCTGATCTTTATATTTTGTAATATCCGAAAACATCGTACCATTCTTCATATGATGGCCATACAAAACACTGTGTCGGTCTGACAAATTGGGCTCGACACGTGAGTCTAAAAAGATGCAGCCAGCACTGTTCCATTCTCCGTCAAACAAATGCTTCAGATAGAAGCTGTTGTCATGCCCCTGTACAACAGGGTAGCCGATCTCTGTTCCGTCAATCCTGATCCATGCAACGCAATCGGAATTGATACTTTCCAGAGCTGCGAAGTCTACCGCCGGCCATGTGATTGTATTTTCCGACATTTCATCCTGCTCGGGTTTGGTTTCTTCAGACATAGGCTCCGTTTTCGGTTCCTTTATATAGGTTTCCAAGGCGGAATAAGAATCGACACCCTCACGATACTCGGAATGCTCTTGATAAATTCGGTGTGCTGCATATACCGTTACGGCCGCTGAAATCAGAATGATCACCGTGCGTAAAACATTATTTCTCATAGCACCTCAAAGCTTATTGGCTTTTTCTTTCATCTGCTTTGCGGATGGATTGCTGTAAATCAGTGCGGTCTGCACATTGCTATGTCCGGCCTGGTTGGCTACCTCATGGATCGAATAGCCATTTTCCAAAGCGTTGGAGCAGAAAAAGTGTCGGAGTGTCTTCGGTGTGATTGTATCAGAGTATTGGTTGAATATCTGATTGATCCGGGACGCTGAAAGCTTCGCGCACTGTCGGCTGGCAAATAAGTAGGGACTGTCTGCGTTACGCTCCTTCAGGTACTCCCGAATGGCTGCAGCAATCCGGTCATTGATATATACAAGCCTCTGTTTGTCTCCCTTGCCGATGACGCGAATCTCCTTTGCAATGAGATCCACCTGATCCAGTTTCAGATTGACACACTCGCTGCGGCGCAGACCTGCATAGACCAGTAAGGTCACGATTGCAAAGTCCCGTTTGCTTCCGCTTTCCAACATCCTCTGCCGAAACGCCTCTACCTCTTTTTATCAACGGAGCATGGGCTGGCATATTGAATCTGTACCTTCATAAAGTCACTGTCCAGAACTGCCATGTCCGACTGCCGACCAATCTGTACCAGATACTTGTTTAAGCAGCGCAGTGCCGACAGGTGGTTATTAACAGACTTCGGACTGTAACCTCGGATATTGCGCATATAGGAGATGTACTCCAAAACATTGGAGCGATAGAGCTCCTTTGGCTCGGATCCGAAGCTGTCCCGGCACCAACTAAAATACATTCGGATGTTACGGCAATATGTCAAAGCAGTATTTTCGGATTTTCCGATGCGTCTCAGATACTCCTCAAATTCTTTCATATACGATCGCCTCCTATCCCTATTACACGAGGGAAGGGATGCGTTTACAACCGTTTTGATTATGTATAACTGCGTGTGGGCAAATTGGCATTTGATTATGTTTAACTCGCCGTCGAAAAAAGCTGCGCCCGGGCAGCTCAGTTCGCCATAATTAGCATTATATTTAACTGTGCCGATGTCTTCCTCAAGAGGGGAGCGGAGAGTGGTGCATTATAAGTCGAATGACACTGAGGGGCAAGCCTCGCAGTGCCATTCGGTAAATTTTATTTCTTGCTGAACAGTTTTCCAAAGAAACCTTTCGGCTTTGGCAGATTCAGGTAGTTGTTCATATCGTCCATCAAATCATCGCATGTTTGATATCTTTCCTCCGGATTCGGCTGCGTACACTTTGAGATGATGTATTCTAAGCCTTGGGGCAAATTTGGATTCACCAAACGAATTGGCTTAACCTCATATGGCGGTTCTGTGGGATTAATTCCCGTCACAAGCCGAAACATTGTCATACCTAAGCCAAAAATGTCTGTACGCACATCTGTCTGGCTGCCACCGAACTGCTCTGGCGCAGCGTAGCCCCTTGTGCCCAGGATCACGGTATCTTCACGTTGGCCAGGCTTATATGTTCGGGCAATGCCAAAGTCAATAAGCGCCACAGTATTGTCGGGCCGCAGAATCATATTGGCCGGTTTTACATCCCTATATATGCAAGGCGGTTCCTGCGAATGGAGGTATCCAAGCACATTGCAAAGCTGCTTGCCCCAGTTTACGACTTTATCAACCGGCTGTGGCCCGGAGCGCTTTATGAGCGTCTCCAGTGTTTCACCCTCAATATAATCTCTTGCAACAAATATGCTGTTTTCATCCTCGATGATATCTACGATCCTCGGGATCGCCGGGTGATCCAATTTCATCATCATGTATGTCTCAACAAGAATACTATCTCTTAGGACGGGGCTGTAGCTGCGATCCTGTTTATCACACACCTTAACGGCCCAAATTTTGTCTAAGCGGATATCTTTAGCAAGGTATGTGGTATGAAAGCCACCTCGCCCTATCAGTTTAAGAATTTCATATTTCCCGTCTATGATCTGCCCAATATATTTATTCTGCTGCGTCTCGGTCTGCTGCTCAGGAGCAGTCTGTGGCTCCTTGTTATTTCGGGCAAGCGGCAGCAGTACCTCAGTGATGAGTTGTTTGTCAAATATAAATCTGTTCTCACTGAATGGATTGACAATTACAGGCTTGTCCATCTGCACAAGCTTCGGCAAATAGTCCTGGGGGTGGAATCTGATGAGGGAAGCACTTGGTCCTTTATTTGCTTCATCATTCGATGTGAACATTGGGACAAACTCCACATCGTTTTCCAGCTTCAATGTCAAAATTCGCATCTTAACATCCTTGGTAGGCTGCAAGGTATCGCCGGCCTTCAGCTTTGCGTAGTCAACAGAACCGAGCATAGCTTCCAAATCTATTTCAACCGGGAAGTATAAAGGCGCATCTAACAACGCAGCGACAATCAGTTTAAACGCCGCTTCATCTTTATGTTCAGATTTGGCAAAAGTTGACATTCCCGCTTCCAGAAAAGCCAATGCCTTTGCATCCGGGTCTCCGGTAGGCTGCGCATTTTGCTTGCGCTTATCAAAAATCACTCTTTCCGTCATTGCGAAATTAATCTCATCGTTGGTTGCAAGCTGATATTTCTTGCCGGGCTGAATTTTCACACCGTTTAGCCAAGTGCCATTGGTAGAGAAATTGTCGCGCAAGAACCACATATTTTTTTCGTAAAAGAATGTAGCCTGACGGCGCGCAACGGTGGGTTTGCCTTCTAATAACAAGTCGCATATTTTTTCACGGCCTACTTCAACAACATCCTTTTGGAATTGAACCACCTTGCCGGTACTTTCAATCGTCAAACGCAGTATGGTTGAATAGAGGACGGTAGTTATATTGGGATCCAACATTACATACTCGCTTTCGTTATTTATATTTTTATCCTGTTCCACCATCAACGCCTCCCAAGGACAAACAAATTTTTCTTTTCCGCATTTCCGGCATCTATAATAGTCGCCATGTCCATCCTGACCACACATTTCATATTCGTGCTGGCCATCTTCACAATCAAGGAACCGGTCTGCATCAGACCCAACTATGCTACGAATCATCATTGTTGCAATGGTGTTCATTCCAGTGTTGGTTGGATGCGAACCATCTACAGAATCATACGCCATTTTAGGGTCATACAAATCAACTAATTTACAGTTGTGGTGTCTTACAACCCTACGAATGATTTCATTATATTCCTCAATGTGAGTGCCGGCGTATTTATGCGGAAACTTGAAGTCAGGACGTGCTGAAATAAAGGTCTCGCATAACGTACAGCACCAGATTTCGCTTTCCGGATAATTAGTCTTAAGCTTTTTAAGCATACGATCGTACGCCTCATTAAAAAGCTCATTGCTGTCCTCGCCAAGGATTCTGGAGTCACTTCCTGTTTTTGCCCCAAACGCCCAATCGTTTGTGCCGAGATAAACCAGTATCACATCGGGCATCACATCGTTGATATGCAGCGCCGATGTGCGTTCGTCCGAGCAGCCGGAGGGGAACAGCCGCTCATACTCTTTTACCTTGGTTACACGGCTGCCCGACCACGAATTATTGACCAAAAGCTCGCCGCCGAAGAAGGCGATCACCTTATCCCACCATGTATCTGCGGCTTCAATCACACCGGACCTTGCGCAATTCTCGCCAGCGTAGAATACCTTGTATCCCCTTGGATTGTATCCGTCAAGTGTGCTGATTGAATCTCCCAAAACAGAAAACTGTTTTCCGAAATATCTATTTCCCCTTTGCCATGTACGGAACTGATCATCGGAAGAAAAGCGTTGTTCTGTTGGCAACTTTGGATTTCTCCAGAATCTAAATTCCAAACTGTCCGGAAGCATCATCGTTCTTTCGCCTGCATCAGCGGCATATTCGTCAAACTGCCTACGAAATGTGCTAAGATTGGGGCAATATTCACACGTTGGCTTAATGGCAAAAACGATCTTGAAGTCACGCATATAGTGCTGTTCTTCGATTGTTTGAAGAAATGCTTCCGCAACAACCAAGGGGGGATTCTTAAATGCACCGCAACCAAATGCGCCAAGAATAAGGCAATCCACACTATTATCTCTCGCCGCTTCAAAAATGTTCTTTACTCTTTTCTTTAGCAGTGCAAGCAATGCAGCTGTATTGGTATATTTCCTTTTTGCAAGATAAGGTGCCGCGCAGGTGATCACATCGACCGCAAACCATTCAGCTTCAGGCATCATCTGCGGAACTATGCTGTCATCCTTAAAAACCGTAACATCTTTCGTGTAGATCAGGCAATCAGAATAGAAGCGGCTTTTCAGCCTTCTATGGTAACCATAGTAATCTTCGAAAATGTTAGGATCGTTGATACAGGCAAATAAATTGCTGCTTCTGCATAAACATTCTTCCTGTGCCATCGCACCAAGCTGCACGCCACCTCCCGGGTGTTCGGGATTGGCAAAGTTTAGCACTGCAATTTTACCACCGGAACGATATTTCCTGGCAATATCAAATGTCGTTCCGGCACACACGTCGATGGAGGTATGCCAACTGCGGTGCTTTGCATTTGAAACAAAGCCTTCCTTGTAAATGCGGTTAGATTTTACCGAACGCTGCGTGCGCTGCCTTAAACTATCGCAGTATGATTTTTCCAAGGTGTCCTGAAAACAGGCGACGAGTTCTTCTTTTCCCATGCTGAATACTCACTTTCTATTGTTATGATCCTCCTCAATGCTCTGACCCCAATCGTCAGAAATCGCCGCATCAGCTCTCATAGCGGAAATAGGAGCAGACAGGGCTTCGTAAAGAAGCTGTGTCCCTTCACTGTCAGCATTGTAATTAACTGCACGATTACTACCAATGCCAAAATGTGCTGCGGTTTCTACAGCATCGATATTTGCGCCGATAAAGAGGAATTCCCATCCATATTTGGCTTTTTGATGCTCAATCATTTTTTTAACCTCATCACTGCTAAAATGATAGCTTGCGTTTTCCTGACCATCGGTAGTAATGATAAACATCGTGTGAGCAGGAACATCTTCCGGGCGTGCATACTTATGGATATTTCCAATATGGCGGATGGCGCCGCCGATCGCATCAACAAGTGCGGTGCAACCGCGAACTGTATAGTCTGTCTC
>DXUR01000830.1 GCA_019417795.1 Clostridiales bacterium
GTTGAGAAACCGACGCGCTACTATAACCGCATTTTTGAAAACTACACCGGAGAAGTCGCCACATGGTATTCCGCTAGCCCCTCGATCTTTGAAAGTGACTGCCGTATCAGCCCGCAAACGATCTTTGAGGTGGTCCATCAAGGGAGGCTTTGTGCAAGAGATGGAAACTGTGACTTTGAGGGAAAGATCCCCTTTGTTCCGTTTTTTGAGTTTGAACGGAGAGAAGCGATCCGCTGTTCTAAAAAGCTGCCAAATCTGAAAGGCTATGAGCAGATGAAAGAAAAGCTGCTATCCTTGCCCGGTGGTGAGCAGTATTCCCTCCATGGTGCCTGTCAGGATCACTGGATCTATGCCCTCAACTTCGGCAAAGAAACCATGCAGGTCATCGACACCAGCGAGTGGATGGGACGCCCCTATGAACTGATTGCTGTCCTTTATACGCACACGCCGACCGGATTCCAGTTTACAAATTACTGTATCCGGCCCGCTGGCATCATTTCATCTTCATCGCGCCACGATCTTCTGCTCTATGATTGGGCAGAACATCAGGCAGGCGCAGATTCTTATTGAGGTGGTTGTTATGTCAAAGATTACGGAAAAGATCGCCAAGCTCCTTGCGTTGGCGGAAAGCCCTTACGAGGAGGAAGCCAAAGCCGCACTGCTGCAGGCCCGGCGTCTGATGGCGGAGCATAAGCTCATGCCGGAGGATATTGAGCCGCAGGAGAATAAAAAGGTGGTTCAGGAATGCGTGGGCGTCACCTGCACGAAGCTCTCTTCGCCGTGGACGGTTTACCTCTCCACGCTCATTGCCGCACATTACTGCTGCAGGCCCTATCGGAGTTCCGTACATGGCAGCAAGGTTTCGGAGATCGGGTTTATCGGCATGGAGGACGACTTCAAGCTCTGCAAGTTGGCGTTTCTCTATGCCTATGATTGCATCGCAAGCCGATGCAGGCAGATCCGAACCCAAAAGGAATATCCTGCAAAGACACTTCGAGAGATGTGCAATTCTTATGGCTGGGGCTTTTGCCGCGGTCTGTCTGCCGCTTTCCAAAAGCAGGAGGCAGAACATCAGGAATGGGGATTGGTCATGGTCGTGCCGCAAGCGGTCGAGGACGCCGTTTCCAAAATGAAGCGGAGCGATTATAAAGTCTCGTCCAAGGGCAGCATGAACCGCCAATATGCAGCCATGGGCTATGCGGACGGGCAGGAATTTGATATGCGCCGCCGGCTGGAGCCCTCGGCATAATCTTCCCTATATAAATCCCATGTAGTTGTAAAACTGCTTGCTATTCTCAGCTTTTCCTCATATAATAAATTCAAGAATAAAACAAATTGGACAAAAGGAGTTTGCACAATGCCAGAACTTTGCAGATTCTATAACATCGTCATTAAGATGATCTTCAGTGATACCGACAAACATCACAAGCCACATTTTCATGTATACTACAATGAGTATGAGGCTTCTGTCGGGGTAGATGGCGAACTGATTGCCGGCAGCCTTCCTGTCAAACAGTTAAAGCTGGTTCAAGCGTGGGCTGCTATTCACGAAGACGAGCTTTATGCCGCTTGGAACAAAGCGGTACGAAACATTCCGTTCGGCAAAATCGAACCGCTGCGATAAGGAGGATTATACCATGTATATTTCCGATGGAATTGCGTATGCAGGAGAGCAGGAGCCTGTTATCAAGGTTTGTGGTGTCCGCCCGTTAGCGGGTCACAAGCTATGGCTTCGCTTCACAACTGGAGAGGCAAAGGTATTCGATTTTACACCGCTGCTAAAAGAGCCAGGATTTGCACCGCTGGCAGATGAACACACGTTTGCCGGTGTCTATATTGACTATGGTGTAACCGTC
>DXUR01000831.1 GCA_019417795.1 Clostridiales bacterium
TTATCTCACAGTCTGTGATATGATATATAGTATAAATATAAAAACAAGACACTATATATTGTATCTTGATCGGATTATTCCAAAAGGAGACTGAATATATGAGCAAGCAGGTTTACATCAGTGCTGACTATGATCAGAATAACGGCGATCAAGCCGTAGTAGAAGAACTGACTAAGTGGGGTAGTGACAATCTCCATAAAGTTGATTTCATTGATATGTCAAAAGTATCATCCGGAAGCATAACTAAAAGCAGTGATTGCCGAATTTGTGATTTGAAAGCGGAATTCAACCGTCAAATCAACGCTTCCTCTGCCGTGATTTTTGTTGTTGGCGATATGACCGGCTCCCGTACAGCTGGAAGTGGATGCGAACGTGTGTCTAAAGCGCAAAGCCAGTGCTATTGCACACCGTACAAACAAAACACAAACGGCACTAAGGCGTGTAAAGTATCCAGCACCTCTACGCCTGACGAGAATGGCGATTTCGGAAATATTAATGGTTACTCTTATCTTCGCCATGAATTTGAACAGGCAAAAAAGAAGAAAAAGACGATCATCATCGTCTATAATTCCACACGAAAAGAAGCAAACTGGCTCCCCTCTTACATGAGTGGCTACAAAGATGATGCGAAGCCGTTCTGGAAATATGATGCCAGTGGAAAGAAAGTTGGTGACTACGCCTACATTAAAGAGGTGCTTGGATTTTGATTGACTTTATTAAGAAAAGTGTGACGTTGGCATTTGCTGTCGTTACAGTCATTTTCACATTTGTGCCTGAGTCGTTCTTTGGAGGCTGTGACTGGATATCGCAGGGTCTTTTGAAACAATGCAAATTGTTTTCGGATTTAGATGCCACGGATGTTAACATTGTCATTTCTCGTCTTGTGTGCTTTGCGCTTGTTTGGATTGCAGTGTCGGTGATATATGCGCTTTTTCTGAAGTTCCGCCGATGGACTACAATTCACGGTGAAAATTATTCGATTCGGGTCGAATATGGCAATATCCTCAAAACGAGGAACTGTAAGCGGGTAATTAATTTTGACGAGTGCTTCACAACACAAGTCGGTGATAAAACCGCAGATATAAATCCAAAGTCTATTTGTGGGCAGTATTTAACAGCTCATCCGAATTTAGATGTGCAAAAGTTGATTGATGATGCCAACATTGCGCCTACACGGGCTAAATCAAGGTTTCAGCAAAAAGCACGATATGATTCAGGAACCATAGTTCCCAATGGCGATGACCTGTTGATGGCGTTTGCCAAGCTTGACGACAAGGGTAAGGGCCGCTTCTTTTCCCGTGATGAGTATCTTCAGTGCTTGGATCTTCTATGGAGAGAGTTGGAGAATCACTATTCCGAAAAGGATGTATGCGTACCGATTCTGGGTGCAGGGACTACATCTTTTGATGGGGGGTCCGGAGCATCCATTTCACAGCAGGATTTGCTCGATATGATGATTTGGTCTTATAAGCTAAGCTCCCATAAAATCAAGGCTCCTCACAGACTGAGAATTATCTGCAAGAAAAATAGAGGTTTCTCTATCAACAACATTGATAAATAACTTATATGCAACACAGCCCACCGATTATCCGACCGGTGGGCTGTGCCACGCTTATTCTCAATTCCTCAACCCATGTTCGGGTGTGCTTTGAACATACTGTTCTAAATCACCAGAAAGTACCTGTTGCACATATTCAAGAGGCTTATTGTAGAGCAACCAGTCCAGTTCTGACCGCTGATACATATTATCGGCAACCTCGTTCTCCACCGCAATCGTATCAATGGCAATCATGCTGCCATCTAAGAATTTCAGTTCCACACAGGCATTATCCATGTTGAACTCACAAG
>DXUR01000832.1 GCA_019417795.1 Clostridiales bacterium
ACGTGTTTGTGCGCAAGGTGAGCAAAACGTGGGAAATTGAAGCCGGGGCTGTGACCGCGCAGTGGTCGCCCTTCCCCGGGATTGAGGTGACCACCACTATCACTCCCACGGCCACCGGCCACCGCCGCCACCATGAAATTGACAGCAGTTTCGACTGCGAAGCCTATGACTGCGGTTTTGCCGTGCCCAATTTTACACCGGGCTACGCCGAAAGCGCGGAAAACGATACCGCCGAAGCCCATTGCGACACCCTGTGCTGCGCCGTGCGCGGCAGGGGAGAAGCAGTGGTCATCGGCTGCGACCCTAACACCAGCCTGTACTTCACCAATGTCCATCTGCCCGCCGTGAAGTACCACATCCCCAAGGGACACACGGTACTGGACACCGAGGTCTTTGACGAAGCAAACTGATGCCGCTTCTTTCTATAGCAGTTTGCGTTTTTAATGCACAAGCAACATCCGCAAACTGCATATCGCAAATATGCCGTTTTGATAGGCACTATTTTTGAAAATTGCGATAGAAAAACAGTCGTTTTTGTGCGGCCGTTTTTCTTATATTCTGTGCTATAATGAGAGCAGAAAATGCTGCGAGGTGACATTTATGCCTTTAAATAATCCTATCACATCGGCGCTTCTGGCCGACCCGGAAATTTTCCAGCAGAACCGTTTGCCCTTCCACGCTCATTTTGCAGACCAGACAAGCCCGGAAATGCCGCTGGCCGTCAGCTTGGATGGCGAATGGGCTTTCCACTATGCGGAAAACCTGACTGCGCCTTTCTCAGACTGGGACACCCTGACCGTGCCCGGCTTCATCCAAATGCAGAGCCTGCAAAAGCCCGGCCAGCCCTACGGCACGCCCCATTACGTCAACACCCAGTACCCGTGGGACGGCCACGAAAAGCTGCACCCCGGCCAGATTCCGCAGGATTATAACCCCATTGGAGAGTACCAGCGTAGTTTCACCCTGCCGGAAAGCTGGGCAAGCTGCTACCTGCGTCTGAACGGTGCCGACAGTGCCGCCGCCGTCTGGTGCAACGGCGTTTACATCGGCTACACCGAGGATACCTTCACTCCCGCTGAATTTGACATGACCGCCGCCGTCCACCCCGGCGAAAATACCCTGACGGTGCAGGTGTACCGTTTCTCCTCCGGCAGCTGGCTGGAAGATCAGGATTTCTGGCGCATGAGCGGCTTATTCCGCTCAGTAGAACTGTTCACCAAGCCGGAGCTCCATCTGGAAGATGTCTTTGTGAGGCAGAGTTTTGCAGATGATTTTTCCAGTGCTGCCGTCACCTTTGATTGCAAGGTCAGCGGCGCGGGAACGGTGTCGGTGGTGTTCAATGGGCAGCAGCAGTCCGCTGAGGTGGGGGAACCTGCCGAGTACGACAGCGGCGTGGTGTTCGGCAAGGGTGAGGCCGACCCGGACGTGGAAGAGGACGTGCAGGACGTTTCCTTTACCTTTGCGGTGACAAATCCAACCCTGTGGAGCGCCGAGCAGCCGAACCTGTACGAAGCAGAAATTGCCCTGCTGAACGAGGGTGCTCTCGTGGAGCGCACCGGATTGAAAGTCGGCTTGCGTAAGTTTGAGCTGAAAGAACGCCAGATGCTTTTGAACGGCAAGCGTATCGTGTTCAAGGGTGTCAACCGCCACGAGTGGAGCTGCCGCACCGGCCGCACCGTCAGCCGGGAAGAGATGCTGTGGGATGTAAAGAACCTGAAGGCCCACAACGTCAACGCCGTGCGCACCAGCCACTACCCCAACGACCCCTATTTCCTGTCCCTCTGCGATGAATACGGCCTGTATGTCATCGGGGAGACCAATCTGGAGACCCACGGCACATGGCAGAAG
>DXUR01000833.1 GCA_019417795.1 Clostridiales bacterium
GAGGTCCCCATGGGCGAGATGAGCACCTATGCCATCGACCTCCGCTCCATGACCCAGTCCCGCGGCACCTTTACCCTGCACTTTGTTCGCTATGAGGATTGCCCTCCCGCGGCGCAGGAGAAGGCGATCGCCGAGGCCAAGGCCCGGAACGAGGAATAAGATCAACCAGTGTGGCCGGGGAAGCGATCGCTTCCCCGGCCGCTGTATCTGTGTGGGATAGTCCCAGGGCAGTTCAATAACTCTAACAAAGCGTGAACAATTTTAGGTTCTTTTAAAAAGTTGCATTTGCAACTTGCAAATAGAAACGATTCCTGATATACTACACTCACAAAGCAAAAAACGCTCAGGGAAAGAGCGAAGATAAGGTAATTATTTAAGGAGGATACATCTATGAAGAAGTGGGTCTGCAAGGTTTGCGGTTATATTTATGAGGGTCCCGAGGCTCCCGTCGAGTGCCCCGTCTGCCACGCCAAGAATGCGTTTGAAGAGGTCAAGGGCGAGTTGAAACTGGCTGCTGAGCACAAGTTCGGCATCTACGCAGAGACCGTGAAGAACAACGCCGACATCTCCGAGGAGGATAAGAAGTACATCTTCGATCAGCTCATGGCCAACTTCAACGGCGAGTGCAGCGAGGTGGGTATGTATCTGTGCATGGCCCGGATCGCTCACCGTGAGGGCTATCCCGAGATCGGCCTCTACTGGGAGAAGGCCGCTTATGAGGAAGCCGAGCACGCCGCTAAGTTCGCCGAGCTGCTGGGCAGCGACCTGGAGAGCAACATGACCGCCTCCACCGAGAAGAATCTGGCCTGGCGTGTGGACTGCGAGTACGGTGCTACTGCCGGCAAGTTTGAGTTGGCCGCCTGCGCCAAGAAGAACGGTCTGGACGCTATTCACGACACCGTCCATGAGATGGCCCGCGATGAGGCCCGTCACGGCAAGGCTCTGGAGGGCATGCTGAAGCGGTACTTCAACAAGTAAGTTCCGCAAAAACCAAAATCTTTTGAGAGGGAATCGGGAAACCGATTCCCTCTCTTTCTGCGTCCTCCGCCGTTGGGATGGAAGTTTCTGTGGAAGTCTATCTCTGTTTTCCTTCTGAAAATGCCATATGTGGAAGTCAGCAATGTGAATGTGTCCTATTTTGCTGTTTTTCTGTCATGTTGACTGATTTGTTCTAACATACCAAAAAGCGGTCCGCAGACATCTGCGGACCGCTTTTTGACGATATGGACAGGTAAACCGTTTGGATGCTGCTTTTACAGCTTTTCCAGCAGATAATCCACGAACTGGACGCAGGAGGCCCCGTCCCGGTGACCAGTCATGACCACCCGGCGCTCTGTCTCCGTGCAGAGGCCCATAGCGGCGGCGAGCTGATCTGCCTTGTCCGCCATGGCGATGTGCCGCAGCAGCAGCTCTGCCGCCTTCAAAATGCTGGCGGGATTGGCGTAGTCCCCCTCGCCGTCGGCGATGAGCCGGGGGGCGGTGCCGTGGACGGCCTCGAACATGGCATATTGACTGCCGGTGTTGGCGCTGCCCGCCGTGCCTACGCCGCCCTGAATCTGGGCGGCCTCGTCAGTGATGATGTCACCGTACAGATTGGGCAGCACGAATACCTGAAACCTGCTCCGGATCTCCGGATTTACCAGGTTGGCGGTCATAATGTCGATGTACCAGTCCTCGGCGGTGATCTCCGGATAGTCCGCAGCAACCTCATGGCAGATGCGGGTGAACATTCCGTCGGTCTTTTTCATAATGTTGGCCTTGGTGACGATGGCCACATTGGTTTTGCCGTTGGCCCGGGCAAAGTCAAAGGCGGCCTTGGCGATCCGGCGGGTACCGGCGTCTGTGG
>DXUR01000834.1 GCA_019417795.1 Clostridiales bacterium
ACGGTGCTGTCCTACGGCTTTGAGGGGTACGGCTGGGATGAACGCACCGGAGAGATCACTTACAGCTATTTTGTACCTGACGGTCAGCGGCGGAGTAAAACCGACAAGAAGCTGATCGTGATCGGGACGGACCTGACGGGCTATACATTACAAGGCTATCAGGATGGCGGCTGCGATTCCGGCGAGGAGATAGAGGGTGTTTCCTGCACCGTTACTCGGAGTGCGACCACGCTTCATGAGACGCTGCTGACCCTGTGCCGGGAGATCCTTGACACAATGGAAGAAAATCCCGGCTATTACGGCTGGCTCAGCGAGGCGGCGGAGATTTTGAACCCGGAAACTTATTGCTTGCTGGCGGAGCGGGCGTTGGAGCAATACGGCCTGTTGTCGGATAAACCGGTGGACCGTTATGACAGCGGACGGCTGGATGAGCTGATGGACGAGGTGCTGTCTGTGGATCGGGTACTGTATCTGAAAACGGAGGTTACCGTTCCGACTGGCGGTACGGCGGAGGTCACGGCGCAGTACTGGAAGGCCCCCAGCTTCGACTTTGCCTGCTCCGGTTCGGACCGCCGGAACTTGCAGGGATATGATCTGATGACCACGCTGGATTCCACGCTGACCTTCACGGCTCAGACGGCCTCCGTTACCCATGCAGAAAACGTCCAAATCACAGGTCAGAACTTCGGCTTTGATCCGGAAAACGGCGTTACGGAGGTGACGCTGGACTTGAACCAGCCCCATTACTATTTGGAAATTCAACCGATTCGTAAAGAGACGGATTGACAGTTGGGATGAACAGGAGGCACAGCGTCAGCGCTGTGCCTCCTGCGTTCATCTGTTATTTTTCGTAGAATTTGATCAGAGCCTGATTGCCCAGATCACCGCAGCCCCGGTCGATCAGGGATTGACAGTTGGAAAGCGCCTGCTGCAAAACATTCAGATCCAGCCCGGCGTTTTCTGCTTCCTCTTCCGCAAGGCGCATATCTTTCACAAAGTGCTTCATGAAGAAGCCGGGGGCAAAGTCACCTGTCAGGATCTTCTTGCCCTGAAAGTCCAGCTGCTTGCTGCCAGCGGCTCCGGTGGATACGGCGCCCAGCAAAGTATTCCCGTCTAACCCCTCCGCCTTGGCGTAGGTCAGAGCCTCACACACGCCGGAAAGCGCCCCGGCGATCATGATCTGATTGGCCATTTTGGCGTGTTGGCCGCAGCCTGCGGGACCGAAATAGGTGATGTTAGTGCCCATTGCCTGGAAAATGGGGAGGCAAGCGTCGAAATCTGCCTGATCGCCGCCTACCAGAATGGAAAGCGTTCCAGCACGGGCCCCGCTGTCACCGCCGGTGACGGGGGCGTCCAGCACTCGCAGTCTCCGGGCGGCGCCCTCTTGGTAGATCCGCTGGGCCAGGGTGGGGCTGGTGGTGGTCATGTCGATGAGCGTCATACCCTTGGCGGCGCTGTCCAGAATATTGCCGGGGGCAAAGTAGACCTCCTCCACATCCTTGGGGAAGCCCACCATGGTGATGACCACCTCGCTGGCCTTTACGCACTCCGCAATGCTGCCGTGGGGTACGGCACCCTCGGATACCACGTCTGCCACTTTTTCCGGGTGACGGGCATAAATGTGGACCTCGTAGCCCGCTTTCATCAGGTTCCGCACCATGGCTTTCCCCATGATGCCTACGCCGATCCAGCTGATTCTCCGCATATTGATCCCTCCTGTGTCATTTTTTTCAGCATGGCACATTTAAAGAGGGGTGTCAAGAGAAACAACTGTCCTTGTTGTAAATACACATGATGCCGGGGTCAAAAGTATAGGAAATTTCTGAAAATGGAATAAGCAGCCAAC
>DXUR01000835.1 GCA_019417795.1 Clostridiales bacterium
TGAACTGCTACCCGTCAAGAGGACAGTGAAAAAATATAAAGGTTTCTTGGCCAGCAGCCATGTGCTGCTGGCCGCTTTTTATGCAGCGAGACAACGCTCATGCTTTTCCATCGGTGTTAACACACCCAGATTGCGCTGCACCCGTCTGGTGTTGTAGTAATGGATATAGTTCTCAATCGTCTGAACAAGCTCGCGTTTGCTGGTGAACCGTTTGCCGTAATAGCGTTCCCGTTTCAAAATGCCCCAAAAGCCCTCCATCGGACCGTTATCAATGCAATGTGCTACACGAGACATACTCTGCGTCATTCCAGCCTGCATGAGCTTGTGGTGGAAAGTGCGGTTGGTATACTGAAAGCCTCTGTCGCTATGGAATAGCGGATGTGCATTTGGATTGGCTTGAGTTGCCTTGTCAAAAGTCTTGAAAACCAATGGATTATCATTGCGCTCACCGAGCACGTAGGACACAATACGCCGGTCGCAAAGGTCGAGGATGGCGCTTAGATAGAGTCTGTGGATATCGTTTCCCTCGTACCACTTGAATTCTGTCACATCGGTGAGCCACTTCTCGTTGGGCTTTGCGGCATAAAATCGCCTGTTCAAAAGGTTCTCTGCAAGGTACTGCGGGTTCTTTGCCTGTCTGGTGCAGCCATGGTTGTTGTACTTGATTGTAGAACGGATATCTCTGGTCCGGCAGATGCGGAGCACCCGCTTGTCATTGACATGGATACCATGGTCATGGCGTAGATCGTCATTGAGTCTCCGGTAGCCCTTGTCTGGACTTTCCTCATGGATCTTCTCAATCGTATCCGCAAGGCGTTCATTCTCCGCAGTTCGTCGGCCCAGCCTACCGGAAGCCCATCTGTGGTAGGCCGAGCGTGCCACATGGAGCGACTCACAGGCCAGTTCGATTGGATACCCCTTTTCTTCGTGTGCTTCCCGGATTGCAGCATAGATATGGCGCTGTTTCACTTCCGAAAGGCATCTCTCCTCTCGATCTCGTCCAATTTTTTTAGCAGGTCACGCTCCATTTCCGCCAGATACAGCTTGTGCTTGAGCTGCTCGATCTCGATCTGAGCCTTCTCCAGCTCGGTCCGGGGGGCCTGATCCTTCTTGCGCTTTCCGCGCCGGTCCTCCAGACCGGATTCGCCCATCTCCTCAAACCGCAGCGTCCATGTGCGTACCTGCTGGTAGCTTACTTTATACTTCAAGGCCATCTCACCATAGTTTTTTCCACTGGCCAGACAGTCCTTGACGATCTGAACACGTTCTTCCTGCGTGGTGTCTCGCCCTTGCCTCATGTAACTTCTGCCTCCTGAATTCCTTCTGGAGTTAAAATCTCCATGGGCATTATACACCTTTATCCACTTTTGGAGGCTCCTTGTGCTGCGAATACAATATTTTTGGCAGATACTAAGTATACTATCTTTTCCAAACAAGTACTCCTTTACCGCAGCTTCTTTGACTTCCGGAGGATAGCAACGGTTCCTTTTTGATTGAACAAATGCATTTGACCCTTCCGCTCTATATAGAGCTATCCATAGTTCAATTGTTGATATGACTACTGATAATTTCGCCGCTGCAGATTTAAGCCCCATCTCACCCCGAAGGTATGCCTCTACGATTTGAGCCTTTTCTTCTGGACTGGCTTTTGTTTTCCGTGGCATAATAATGCTCCCCTTGATTTTCAGCAAATTTGTTTTTTCACTGTTTCATCAAAGGGGAGCATATCACGCAACGTCCCGCTACTATTGTCTCATGCCTGTCCATGCGCGGGGTGGTTTGACAGTTACGTTATTTCAGCCACGCTGCCATATCCCGCATTTCCTCCAGCACTGCTGCTGGGCT
>DXUR01000836.1 GCA_019417795.1 Clostridiales bacterium
GCTCTGTCAAATCTCTCTTGGGAGCAGCGCCGTTGGCCTTGATAAAGGACACCAGCTCAAGATAACTGGAGCCGTCCGCAGCCGATGCCCCATCCGTTTTTCCGAGCATTGTCATGGCGGACGCGAAATGAATCCGTGCAGCACCATTCCGGTCAAACCGTCGTACAAGGAAGGTGCTTCCGTACTTGGAGAAGTCGATCAGCATGGACTCGGGAACATCCAAGCCGCAAAGTCTTGCAAGGTCATGGGTGACCTTTTCCCATGCGCCCACATTAACATCGTCATGCTTGGACGGAAACTTGGCGATCCACAGATTTCCGCTTGTGTCCAGAACGGTGGCCTTCGGACGAGCGCCACCCAGCGAGGAACCGGGCTTGATGAGTTGATTGATCCATTTCTGCTCGAGACCGGACTCATCGTTTTCGAATTGGCGGGAGGCTTCCTCCAGCGTTCGCAGGCTGGTCCAGGGAGGTGTCGGGGTTTCTGAATCATCCGAAAGGAACGGACCGTCTTTGTCCAGCTTGAAGCGGATCGCGCCCATCCGCGTCTCGTCGTAGACGCCCAACAGGAAGTCGCTGTTTAAGAGTTTTCGAGGCTTCCGTCCTTCCTGTTCTGCGAGTATTCTTTCTCTGCGCGTCATCAGCAGGCGACCCCAGCGGTCGGGGGAAGAGTCAGCGAAAAGGCCGAACACATTTTTTGCACCGGTGGGATACTGCCGCCCGGCATACAATTGAAGATCCGGGTCGAGATACATGTAGTTTGCACTGCTTTTTAACCAGTCAGCATCATACTCGAAGGAATAGCTTTCACGGCCACGGACATTCTCCACGAAGAGCGTCCCCAGGAAGTTTGGCGTTATAGATTTGAAGCTCTCATAGACATAAATTACTTTTTGGTTTGATGCCACGGTCAATCACCTCCGTTTCGTGGTGCTCTCTTGCGCGTGGTAAGTTCAAGGTCTTGGAGTTTACGCCCCAGCTCATCATCCTTTGCAACGAGCAGAAGGTCTTTATCCATATTGTTCAGTGCGTGCAGAACTGCGGCATAGATCCCAATCGCGACAGAGGGGTTTCCCTTTTCAACATTCCACACTGTGGCTCGGCTTACACCGGCTCTTTCCGCGACCAATTCGGCAGACAGATGCCGCCGTAATCTGGCAAGTTTGATCTGTTCTCCCAGCTGTTCTAAAATCGCCTGCGTCTGCGGCAGCACAGCAACACTCTTTCGTCCCATTCTGCACACCACCTCCACATCATCTTTGTGCTTGTTATTATAGACGATACATCTATAATTGTCAATAAATAAAGACATTAAAAGGTAGCGTGTCTGGGATTATCCCATACTTCATTGTGTGCTGACTACCTTACCGATATGCATCCGGCCTTATGCCTGATGAGGAGGAGATCCTATGGAAGTAATCATTCATTTGATGGGTTCAAAGGAAGGTCAGGAGGAACTTGGCAAGTGCGTTGCAACTGTCTATGCACAGTTGATTTATAATTACATCTCAAGGTTGGAATGTTCACCAGAGCAAAAGGTCGCCCTTCTCGATGCGATTCAGAAGAACATCCACGATGAAATAAAGAAAGAGAAAGAGGGATGATCCCTCAATCTCCTACACTTAGACGGATTCTTCGACAAGGTAACCGCCACCGAAGATGATTTCCAGCTTGCCGCCGGGATAGACCTTAATGCATTCTACCATCTGGCGGACGATGGAATCATCATACTCCATGCACTTACTTTCTCGTTCGGCAATGATAGCTTGAATCTGCTCGAGACGGTTCTGCTCACCGTTATCCTTGGCGGTGCTTTCCTGAATGGCTGCTATACGCTGCTTGAG
>DXUR01000837.1 GCA_019417795.1 Clostridiales bacterium
GGTCGAGTGCCAATTTCCGGCCATCGTTTGTAATTTTGAGCATATTATCGAATCTGGGATTTACGTTGCCATTGCGCACGGCCTCGGCACGGTCTGCAAAGGAACTTACCATTTCTTCCTGTGTTTCGCTGGGTTTCAGCACTTCGTTGATGTACTCTGCTTGCGGCACAGGCAGGTTCAGCATATCCGCCGTCTGCACATCTGCGGATTCTTTGAACAGAGAAATCAGCTCCGGCAGATTGAAGAACCGGGCAAAACGTGTTTTCGCACGGTAGCCGGTTCCTTCCGGGGAAAGCTCAATTGCCGTAACGGTTTCACCAAAGGACGCCGCCCAATCATCAAAGTGGCTCAGTCCCATCTTCTGCAGGGTGTCATACTGGAGATACCGCATAATGGTGTACAGCTCCACCATCGAGTTGCTGACCGGGGTTCCGGTTGCAAAGGTCACACCCTTGCCGCCTGTCAGTTCGTCCAGATACTGACACTTTGCAAACATATCGCTGGACTTCTGGGCATCGGTCTGGGCGATACCTGCGATGTTCCGCATTTTTGTGTAGAGGAACATATTTTTATAGAAGTGCGACTCGTCCACAAACAGACGGTCAACACCCAGTTCCTCAAATGTAACTACATCATCCTTTCTCGTCTGGTCGTTCAGCTTTTGCAGCTTTGCTTCCAGCATTTTCTTTGTTTTTTCCATCTGCTTGACCGTAAAACTGCGACTATCCTCACTCCGGGCATCGGCCAGAGCCAGCGTAATATCGTCAATCTGACGCTCCACAATGGCTTTCTGCCGTTCCGGGGAAAGCGGCACACGCTCAAACTGCGAATGACCGATCACGATGGCATCGTAATCGCCGGTTGCGATACGGGAACAGAACTGCTTACGATTGCTGGGTTCAAAATCCTTCTTCGTTGCCACCAACACATTCGCATTGGGATAGAGCCGCAGGAAATCTGCGCCCCACTGCTCCGTGAGGTGGTTCGGTACCACATAGAGGTTTTTCTGCGATAAGCCCAGCCTGCGGCTTTCCATGCCGGCAGCAATCATCTGGAAGGTCTTGCCTGCACCCACGCAATGCGCCAGCAGCGTATTGTTACCGTACAGAATGTGCGCAACGGCATTTTTCTGATGCGGCATCAGAGAGATTTCCGGGGTCATGCCCTCGAAACGAATATGACTGCCATCGTACTCACGGGGACGAATCGCATTGAAAATCCGATTATAGGTCGCACACAAATCCTCCCGGCGGTCTAAATCTTTGAAAATCCACTGCTTAAACGCTTCCCGAATGGATTCCTGTGCCTGCTGTGCAAGCATGGTTTCCTGCTTATTCAGTACACGGTGATCTCCATCCGCATCGTGAATCGTATCGTAGATTTTGGTATCCCGGAGGTTCAGTGCATCTTCCAGCAGCTTATAGGCATTGACCCGTAGGGTTCCGTAAGTGTTGGTGACAAGCGGATTGCCGCGATCCAGCGACTTACCCGAAATGTTCCATGCACCTGAAATTTCGGAATAAGTTGCCTTAATGTCAATCCCGGCATAGTAGTTCGGGGTCTTGAACACTTCTTTCATAAACTGCGTGATGTACTCCGGCTTCACCCAGTTTGCACCCAGCCGCACTTCGATTTCCGAAGCATCCAGATCTTTGGGCTGTACCCGTTTCAGGTAATCCACATTGATTTGATATTCAGCATGGTTTGCCGCAAAGGTTTCTGCTGTGGCGAGCTTTTCACGCACATTGCCGGACAGGTATTCATCCGAGGTTTCCCACTGCTGTGTCACAGGATTTCGGAAAATCGCACCTGCCAGTTCATCCGTGATCTCCTGTTCCGGTT
>DXUR01000838.1 GCA_019417795.1 Clostridiales bacterium
AGCAGCGGCACAGCTCCGGGCAGCCATATTCTGTGCAGGTGTCGTGATAGGGACATATCGAAGGCGGTGTTCAGTTCCTTTGCCTGCGCTGGAAAGCGCAGTGCCGCAGTTTCCCGGAAATCACGGGAAAGATAGGTTTCCTTCCTCTTCATCGTCCGTTACCCTTTCTTTTTGTACCCGCAGTCGCAGTAGGGTCCGCCGGAGGCAAGGGTGTACTGCCGCACAAAATTTGTCACACCGCCCGCTTCGCTCATGGTGTAGTCCAGACGGCACAAAGCAGGGGTCAGGTCATATAGCCCCAGCTTTTTCATCAGCACACAGATGCCGCATTTTGTAAAGCGTCCCTCGTAGCCGCTGCCATCCGGGTATTCGTAAAACTCCATGTTCCACGAATAGGGGTTGCGGTCGGCGGCTTTCAGGGCGGCAGTGGCTTTCATAGCGGCAATATCCTTTGGGGTGAACTTGCTTTTTCCGCTTTTGCGGCAGAACCACTGCATGGGCGCTGTCATCATCGCCTTTGCGTAGTAATCCGTCAGGCAGTCTACCGCCGGGCGCTGCGGCATGGAGAGAATGAACGCGCCGAGCATTGCGCAGTTGACGATGTTCATCTTGAAGCGGTCCGCTTTTTCAAACTCCGGCAGGTCTGCAATGATTGCTTTGTACTTCGGCTTTGCTTTTTTCGTGATCGCTTGTGCCGCATCGGCATCATAGCCGAACACCGCCGTCAACTGCTTTTTGAATGAGCCTGCAAACAACACCCACATTCCCATTGGCATACCCATGTATTTCATTGCACTGCCTCCTTACATTCTCCGCATTTTGCCTTCTCCCGCAGCAACACCAGCCCCAATACCAAAACCAGCAGGTGTCCGGCGGATTCCGTGCCGTGATCGATCTGATCCAGCGGCCACGGCAGAAGCGTGAAGAGATTTCCCACAATCCCCGTAAAAACGATGGGGTTGCAGAAGGATGCCAATATCCGCTGTGCTGTGTTTTTCAGCGGGAGCATCCTTTTCCAGATCATAACGAGCATCACGACGGAAAGAAGTACATCACACAGGATATATGCTGCCAGCAGCGGCGCGGCGTTGCAGTAAAACACCTTGTTGGCAATTTCAGCTGCCGCCTGCATATCGCCGTATTTCTCAAAGGTAAACTTGAAGATCAGCGCCACATTCATGAACATAGCATGAACATAGCCCCAGCAGACCGTGCCGGTGAGATAGGCGATTTGAAACAGCTTGACCCATTTCTGCTGCTTCGGTTGGGTGAGGCGTTGCTTCAAAAGCTTCCACATCTGGTGAAAACCGATGTAATAGAGTGCCGTTCCGAGAACACCGCAGATGATGCTGACCACCATGCGCCATGTTGCCATATCAAGATAGGCGACCTTGACCATCAGCCCAATGGATTCTGTGCTTTGGCTTTTCCCGGTCGCCGCAAACAAAAAGTCGCCGATCACATATAAAAGGCACCCAATCATACCTGCGATGAGTGCTCGTTTTTCTTTGCTCATTTTCATTGCTTGCCTCCAAATCCGATCTTCACGATCTGCATTTTCATCATGCCGTCACCGCCCATTGCATGAAAAAACAAAACAGCGGGAGCATTCCGATTTCCCAATGTCTTAAACTTCATTGTCTCTCCTTTCCTCAGTGAATAAAAGCCGTCATAAGGACCGCCAGCACCGCTGCTATACCTGCCATACCCACCGTGCCGAAAAGCCACTTTTTCTGCTTGTCTTTTGCAGTAATGTAGGGCTTCAGATCTTCTGTTCCGGGAATCGTCCATGCGTTCGTGTGCCCCACCCAGTAGCCGTCAACCAACAGGCGGTCCA
>DXUR01000839.1 GCA_019417795.1 Clostridiales bacterium
CTGCCAGTGTGTCAACAGTGAAATTCTTTTTGTGGTTCAGAATGAGATATGCCAGGAGCAGATAGCACTGATCCGCTTTAATATCTTCTCCAGTCAATGTCCCTTTGGAGCTGATGATCTCCATGCCACCAAAGAAATTAATATGGATGTCCTCCGGATTGTACTTTGAGGCTTTTGTTGCAGCCAATAGAGACTGCTGCTGTTTGATTTCGTTGAGCTCCGCAACCACTGCATAGGAGGCGATGAATAGGAAAACCGGGTCATCCGTGTAGCGAGTCGGGTCGTCCACGGCAATGAATCCCTGATTAATCCGCTTGGAGAATGGTGCCGCCAGCAGTGTAGTCACCCCATATTCCCGAAAGAAGGCTGCTTCATCTGGATAGACGTTCTCTAATCTTTGCAAGTCAGAAATCACGACCGGTTTATTGGCCCGAAGTGCTTTCCTCCATCTCGGGAACTTCTCCATGGGCAGGCACTGGAGCATATCCCTTTGCGCCGGCACACCATCTTTGCACCATTCGTAGGTAATGACGCCGATTCCCAGATCCCAGTCAGCTTCCACCACAGAGGCTCTTGATGCGCCATAAAACTCAGCTGCACCTTTCAGAAGGCCACTGATGATAGTTTCTGAATCCTCGGTGTTTCGCAGACTGGCCTCCAACACGCTCATTCCACGATGAAATGCACTGCATTCAACAAGCGGGGTGGTTTCCTGCATGATTTTGTTGCCCATGAATATGCCCCCTTTGATTTGTAAAAAAATACAGAGACTGTCCAATGTAACTCGGGCAGCCTCTGCTGTGAGCCGCACAGTATGGCTGAGCGGTTATGTACTATACGATTGTCTTGATGAATGCGGCAAGCGCCTCACGCTGATCTTCTCTAAGCGATGCAACACTGCTGTTTAATTCACTCTGGGCATTAGGAACATTTACTGGCTCATTCTCAGTAAAGAACTGAGCCAGCTTGATTCCACAAGCTTCACAAATTGCGTTTACAGTTGGCAGCGAGGGCTGATTATTCCGCTTAAAGATGTTACTGATTGTCGTCTGTGACAGGCCAGACTCCTGCGCTAATCGATAGATTGTCCACCCACGCTCGGCCATCAGCTGCCGGATTCGGTTTTGTGCATTGAACATATATACCACCTACTATGTCATTAGTTTACACCTCATTTGATTATCCTTGTAGAACTCATCAGTATGGTATATGGAAATCAAATGATGTGTACTTTGTGGTGATATACTATGCAATTCCGGCGTATTACCCAGAGTTAGAACTGCAAATTGTTTTTCTCTCAGGTTTCAATGCAAATCACCTCTATAAAGCAAAATCCCGCAAGGCATGGATTATACACCGATGCCTTGCGGTTTCTCTGTACTTACAAATGTGTTATTTCAGGGAATGGTCACTCACGGGTCAGCCGACGAATATTACCGATGATGAGCATTAAGTCATCGTCATTCAGCTTTCGCAATTCTTCAATGGCCGTTTGCAGGAGCGCGGGATTTTCTTCGGATTCATCGAAGAATTGGCTTGGTGTAATATCAAAATAGTTACAGATTTGAAGAAACTCTGCCATAGGTGGCAACGATTTGCCAGAGGATATGTTATAAACATAGCTTCTGCTATGCCCAAGATCATAACTCATTTGATATTCAGAGACACCCTTTTTTAATCTCAGCTGAGTAATTCGATCACGCACGAATTGTGTTTGTTTATAGCGTATCAAAAATGTTTTAACCCGCATTGCATTGCAACAAAAAAACGAGTGCCACGGGCACTCGTTCAGGCGTCGCTTCTTTTCGTGAAGTATCTAACTTGAGGATAGCTCAC